>NZ_JBHYJH010000253.1:0-9993 GCF_042740445.1 Streptomyces sp. NPDC059003
GTGCCGTGCCAGGCGTCGCGGGCCCGGCCTGATCCGAAAGACACGCCCTAGCCGCCCGCAGGCCCGTCGGCGGGAGGACGCCGCCGCTCTCCGGCGTCCGTGCACGGCGTCGACGGCCCGCCACCGGCTCTCGCCGGCCCGACCGTCCCCGCCGACCGAACCCTGGAGTGTTCATGGCGCCCCCCGCGTCCCTCGCCTACTCACCCTGCCCCAACGACACGTTCGTCTTCCACGCGTGGGCGACCGGGCTGCTGCCCGGGACGCCCGCACCCGAGGTCACCATCGCCGACATCGACGCCACCAACACGCTGGCCGCGCGCGGCCAGCTGGACGTGCTGAAGATCTCCTACGCGGCCCTGCCCTACGTCCTGGACCGCTATGCGCTGCTGCCCTGCGGCGGAGCGCTCGGCCACAGCTGCGGTCCCCTGCTGCTCACGCGCGGCCCGTGCGACCCCACGGCGCTGGCCGGGCGCGTCGTCGCGATCCCGGCCGAGCGCTCCACGGCGTATCTGCTCTTCCGGCTGTGGGCACGGCAGGCACTGCCGGACGCCGACGTGCGCACCGTCGTACTGCCGTTCCACCGGATCATGCCCGCGATCCGGGACGGCGAGGTGGACGCGGGCCTGGTGATCCACGAGGCCCGGTTCACCTTCCACAAGTACGGCCTGCACCGCCTCGCCGACCTCGGCGAGGCGTGGGAGGTACGGACCGGGCTGCCCATCCCGCTCGGCGCGATCGTCGCCCGCCGGGATCTGGGCCCCGACAAGCTCGCGGGGATCGCCGACGCGATCCGGGCCTCCGTCCGGCACGCCTGGGCCCGTCCCGAGACCTCGCGGGACTACGTGCAGGCGCATGCGCAGGAGATGTCACCGGACGTCCAGGAGCAGCACATCCGGCTGTACGTCAACGACTTCACCCACGACTTGGGCCCGGACGGCTACGCAGCCGTGCGCACCCTGCTGGAGCGGGCGGCACGGGCGGGAGCCGTGCCGCCCGTGTCCGCCCAGGCGCTGGAGCCCGCCGGGCCGCTCACGCCCGGCGCCGGGTACGGCAGCAGCTGACCGGAGCCGGCGAGCTCGGCGGGGGCCCCTCGCTCAGAGGGACGCCGCCCGCTCGCCGGCCATCACCGCCTCCAGGCAGTCGGCGACCGCGCCGGCCCCGGGCGCGTTGCGGATGCTCCGGCTCAGCTCACCGACCCGACGCCGTACCCCGGCGTCGGCGGCGACCGCGTCGACCACGCAGCGCAGGGTGCGGGCGTCGAGGTCCTCCCGGCTGATCGACCGGCCCAGGCCGAGGTCGACGACCTGGCGGGCGATGGCCAGCTGGTCCTGCTGATGCGGCACCACGACCGCCGGCACGCCCTGGTGGAACGCCTCCATCAGGCTTCCGGTGCCGCCCTGGCACACGAACGCGGTGGCGTGGCGCAGCACTGCCAGATGCGGCAGCCAGGGGTGTACCTCCACGTTGGGCGGCAGCGGCCCGAGGGCGCGGGAGTCGACCCCGCCGCCGAGTGTCATCACGACGTGCCACGGCGTGCCGGCGAAGGTCTCGGCGCAGGAGAGGAAGAAGTCCGGGCGGCGGTTGACCGTGGTGCCGAGCGAGACCAGCAACACGGGCGGCGCGCCCGGCGGGGGCGACCACGCTCCCTCGAAGTCCGCCGGGCGCAGGCACGGACCGGCGAAGAGGTAGTCGTCACCGAACGTCTCCCCGCCGATCTGGAACTCCCGGACGACGAAGGAGATGTTGAGCACCGCGTCGTCGCCGCTCGCCAGCTCGCCGCCCAGCAGGTCGGCCACCCCGGCCGCCCGGACGCGGGCGGTCAGCCGTGCGGACAGCTCGCGCAGCCGGGGGTCGGCCGGGTCGACGGGCTGGTGCGCCGCATTCGCCTCGGTGCCGTTCTGCGGCACGTGCTCGTTGCTGCCGAAGCCGGCGTAGGTGCGTACGGTCGCCGCCCGGTGCCGCCGGCTCAGCGCAGCCGCCGTGTCGGAGCTGAGGGCGTCGTGCACGATCAGGTCGGGCGGGTCATCGGCCGCGGCCCGAAGGGCGGCCTCCAGGGGCGCGAAGCTCTCTTCGAGGAAGGCCAGCAGCATCGTGGTGGCGGTCTCGGTGGCCGAGATGGACTCGGGGAACTGTGAGGTGTAGGGCACCACACGGGCCCCGGTGCCCTCGACCCGGCCGGCGAACCGGTCGGCGACCACGTAGGTGACGCGGTGGCCGCGGCGCACCAGTTCCTCGACCATGCCGAGGGTCGCCTTGATGTGGCCGTACGAGGGAAAGCCCAGCCACAGCACGGTCCGGCCGGGCCGCTCGCCCGTCGGCCGGGCCCTAGGCGCGGGCATGGGCACCCCCCGCTGCGTGTCGTCCGGCCCCGTGCCGCGCGGAATCCTCGGGGAAGCCGGACAGCTGCACGATCGACTCCAGCAGCGTGGCCTGGCGCACGGCATCGGCGGCGGCGGACTCCTGGGCCACCGGGTCGGCACAGGCGTCGGCGAAGGCGGTGACGGCGGCGAGGAACTGGTCGGCGGCGGGCAGCACCTGCTCCTCGCGGCGGTCCGCCCGTTGCAGCCGCACCAGCGGCCGGGTCTCCGGCGGCGGGGTGAAGGCCCAGTCCACCTCGATGCGGCCCTCGCTGCCCCAGATCGCGTACGTATTGCGGTAGGCGTGGTCCATCCCGAAGTCGCACTGGGCCGTGACGCCCGCGCCGTCGGCGAGCAGTACCGAGCCGGCCGTGTCCACGTCGGTGCCGGGCCCCGGCCGGAGCCGGGCGCCGAGGGCTTCGGTGTCCGGGCCGAGGAAGAGCTGGGCGGCGCGGACCGGGTAGCAGCCGGTCTCGCGCAGCGATCCGCCGCCCAGTTCCCGGCTGTAGCGGATGAGCCCCGGGTCGCTCCGCGGGATGCCGAAGGACGCGCTGAAGCTCCGCGGCGTGCCGATGGCGCCGGCGGCGATCAGCTCGCGGACCCGTGCGTGCTGGGGGTGGTGCAGAAAGGTGAAGTTCTCCACGAACGCCAGGCCCTGCTGCTGCGCCGTGCGGGCCAGGTCCTTGGCCGCGGCGGCGCTGGCCGTGAGCGACTTCTCCACCAGGACGTGCTTGCCGGCCCGCAGGGCCGCGTCCGCCCACGGTTCGTGCAGGGCGTTCGGCAGCGCGATGTAGACGGCGTGGACGTCGTCGCGTTCCAGCAGCGGACGGTAGTCCGTCACGGCCTCGCAGCCGAACCGGTGCGCGAACTTCAGGGCCTTGTCGGTGCTGCGGCTGGCCACCGCCACCAGGCGCAGCCCCGGACAGCGGAGCACGGCGGGCAGGGTGCGGCGCCAGGCGATGTCGGCGGCGCCCAGCACCCCGATGCCCAGGGGTTCGGCGTCAGCCACGGGGCCCCCTGCTGTGCTTGCCGACGAACTCCCGGATGGAGGAGACCATGTAGTCGGTCATCTCGGGGGTCACGCCCGGATACACGCCGACCCAGAAGGTCCGCTCCATGATGATGTCGCTGTTCGCCAGCCCGCCGCTGACCCGGTGGGTCACGTCGCGGTAGGCGGGGTGCCGCAGCAGGTTGCCGGCGAACAGCAGCCGGGTCCCGATGCGCCGCTCGGTGAGGAAGTCCACCATCTCGGCGCGGCTGAAGGGGGCGTCCTCGGTCAGCGTGATGACGAAGCCGAACCAGCTCGGGTCGCTGCCGGGGGTGGCCTCCGGCAGCACCAAGCCGGCCACCCCGTCGAGCCCCTCCCGCAGCCGCCGCCAGTTGCGCTTGCGGGCCGCGACGAAGTCGGGCAGCTTGGCGAGCTGGCTCAGGCCGAGCGCCGCCTGGATGTCGGTCGACTTCAGGTTGTAACCGATGTGGGAGAAGATGTACTTGTGGTCGTAGCCGCGCGGCAGATCACCCATCTGGTAGGTGAAGCGCTTGAGGCACTTGTTGTCCTCGCCCGGCTCGCACCAGCAGTCGCGTCCCCAGTCCCGCATCGACTCGGCGATCCGCGCCAGCTCCAGGGTGTTGGACAGCACGCAGCCGCCCTCGCCCATCGCGAGGTGGTGGGCCGGATAGAAGCTCACCGTCGAGTAGTCACCGAACGATCCGGTGGTGCGGCCCTGGTAGGTGGACATGAGGGCGTCGCAGTTGTCCTCGATGAGGAACAGGTCGCGGTCGAGGGCGAGTTGCGCGATCTCGGCGGCCGGGAAGGGGTTGCCCAGTGTGTGGGCCATCATGATGGCCTTGGTGCGCGGGCCGATCGCCGCCTCGATCCGCTCCACCGTCGTGTTGTAGGTGGCCAGGTCCACGTCGACGAAGACCGGCACGAGCCCGCACTGGACGATGGGGTTGACCGTGGTGGGCCATCCCGCGGCGAGGGTGATCACCTCGTCCCCGGGGCGCAGTTGGCGGTCCTCGAGCTCCGGCACGGTGAGCGAGGCGAGCGCCAGCAGGTTGGCGGACGATCCCGAGTTGGTCAGATGCGCCTTGCGGACACCGACGACCTTCGCGAACTTCCGTTCGAAGCGCAGTGCGGTGGCGCCGGAGGCGATGCGCATCTGGAGGGCCTGCTCGACCAGCGCGGCACGGTCGTCCTCGTCCAGGACGGCACCCGCCGGCAGGATCGGCGTGACCCCGGGGACGAAGTCCTGCCCGGACGCCTCCCGGTCCCGGTGGAGCTTGCGGGTCAGCTCGATGATGGACTGCACGTCCGCGTCAGCCATGAATGCTCTCTTCGTTCGCTGCGGAAGTCGGTACGGGTGGCGTGCCGCCGCCGGAAGCGGCGCGGGCGCTGTCCCACAGCGCCTGCAGCGCGTCCAGGGCGGTGCGGGCCGGGGACCAGCCGAACGCACGGTGCGCCAGGCCGATGTCCAGGGGCTGGGATCCCACTCCGGTGTCACGGCGCACGGCGGGTGGCGCAGCGGGCACGACCCGGGCGCCCGCGGCCCGCGGCCCGGCGATCCGGATCAGCTCCTCCACCAGGTCGGTCAGGCGGACGCCGACGCCCGACCCGATGTTGACCACGGGGGGCGGCCTGTCCGCGCGCGCCGCGCACAGCACGGCGTCGGCCACGTCCCGGACGTCGATGACGTCCCGCACCCCGTCGATCGGCGGGAGCCGCAATACGTCCGGGTGCGCGGCGAGTTGGCGGGTGATGCCGCCGAGCAGGCTGTGCCGGGGGGCGAACGGCCCGACCGAGACGGCGATCCGCAACACGGTCGCGTCCACCCGCCCGTCGGCGACGGCCCGGGTGACGAGCCGGGTGCCGGCCAGCTTGGTCTGCGCGTACCGGCCGACCGGGCGGGCCGGCAGCGACTCCACGAGCCTCTTGCCGGGGTGCGGCCCGTACTCGTACGCCGAGCCGATGTGCACGAGGCGGACCGGTCGCGGCTGCGCCGCAACGGCATCCAGCAGGCGTTCGACGAGGGTCACATTGCCCTCGGTCAGCTCGTCGTCGGTGACGTCCCACAGCGCGCCTGCCGCGTTCACCACCAGGCCGGGGCGCAGGGCCGCGAGTTCGGCGGTGAGGGTTTTCGGATCGGTGCGGGCGACGTCGAGGCGCACGGCCCGGCAGCCCGCCGGCGGGTGCACGGCGCGACGGCCCACGGCCGCCACCGGCCAGCCGGCGGCGCGCAGTGCTGCACACACGGTGCGGCCGATGAAACCACCGGCGCCGAGCACCACGGCGGCCGGCCGTTCCGCAGCCTCAGCTCCGTCCACGGATCACTCCCCCTGCCTCGTCCGGCCACGAGGCGAGGGCCCGCCCGGGCGGCCACTCTTCACGGACCGGCGGCCACTCTTCACGCGCCGCGGAGCCACGCCAAGACCCGGCCGTACCACGCACCAAAAGTCTGGGGGTTTCCCCCGATGCGCGAGCGCACGCCCCTTTCCGATCGGCGGCCGGACGACCCTTGAGGCGCACCGGATCATCTGCCTCTTCCAGGAGTCCACCGTGCGTGTGCTGTTCGCCACGATCCCCGAGAAGTCCCACCTTTTCTGTATGACGCCGATGGCGTGGGCGATGCGCGCCGCCGGTCACGAGGTGCGCGTCGCCAGCTGCGCGGAACTCGTCGACGTCATCGCCAGGACCGGTATGACGGCCGTGTCGGTCGGCAGCAACGACGGCATCACCGCCGGCATGAGCGCGCACCGCGAGTCGCAGGAGGAATGGGAGGCGGCCAACTGGAACGAGCTGGACCCGGCGAAGCTGACCTACGAGGGCGAACTCGAGCGGATCCAGCTGGCCACGTACGGCAGCGCGATGTACAACGAGCCGATGATCGGCGAGCTGGTGGACTTCGCCCGCGCCTGGCAGCCCGACCTGGTGATCTGGGACCCGCTCACCTACGCCGGGCCCCTTGCCGCGGGCGCCGTCGGGGCGGCGCACGCCCGGTCGCCGTGCTTCGCGGACGTGTGGACGATGAAGCGCCAGCTCTTTCGGAAGCTGTCCGCGGAGGTGCCCGCCGACCAGCGGCGGGATCCGCTCGCCGAGTGGCTGGGCGGCACCGCCGCGGAGCTCGGGGGCTCCTTCACCGAGGAGCTCACCACCGGACAGCTCACCCTGGATCCGCTGCCCGCGAGCCTCGGCATCGCCACCGAGGCACTGCGCACCCCGGTGCGGTTCGTCCCGTACAACGGCCCGGCCGTGGCCCCGGGCTGGCTGCTGGCGCCGCCCGAACGCCCCCGGATCTGCCTGAGCCTGGGCGCCTCCAACACCGAGCGGTACGGGGGCGACTACATTCCCAAGGCCGGCATCCTCGCCGAGCTGGCGGAACTCGACGTCGAGGTGGTCGCCGCGCTGCTGCCCGCGCAGACCGCGCAGCTGGGCACGCTGCCGGACAACGTCCGCGTGGTCGACTCGGTGCCGCTGCACGCGCTGCTCCCGAGCTGTTCGCTGCTGATCCACCACGGCGGCTTCGGCAGCTACGGGAACGCACTGATGTACGGGGTCCCGCAGCTGACCGTCACCACGCCCGTCGCCGACCAGCTCTACCGGGGCGCCGGTCTCGAGCAGCAGGGCGCCGGTCTGCTGCTCACCAGCGCGCGGGCCACCCCGGAGGCCGTGCGCGAGCGGGCCTCGCGGATACTGTCCGAGCCCGCCTTCCTGGAGAACGCGGCCCGGCTGCGCGACGAGGCGGCCGCCCTGCCCGCACCGAGCGAGGTGGTGCCCGTGCTGGAGCGGCTGGCGCAGGAGCGGCGTGCGGCGCCCTGGCGGGCCTGAGCGGGCCCGCCGGGAGCCGGGCGCGGCAGCCCCCGGGGGCGGGTCCCGGCCGCGGGGTGCGGAGCCGGCCGGAACCGGGACTCGTTCACGCAAAGGGGCAGTGACGTGCGCGCACGCGGCATCAACTACGACACCGGGTTCCTTCCCGGACAGCAGCTCACCCGTAAGGTCTTCAGCCCGGAGGCGGTCCGGCACGAGATGGCGGTGATCGCCGGCGAACTGCACTGCGACGTCGTACGCGTCTCGGGGCGCGAGCCCGAACGGCTGGACGCGGCGGCCCGGTACGCCGCGGACGCCGGTCTCGAGGTCTGGTTCGCGCCCTTCCCCGTCGACCTCCCCGCCGAGCAGCTCCTGCCGTTCTTCGCGGACTGCGCCCGGCGCGCCGAGGCCGTGCGCCGGACCGGTGCCGAGGTGGTGTTCGTGACCGGGTGCGAGGTCAGCCTCTTCTGCGGCGGCTTCCTGCCCGGCGACACCTTCGGCTACCGCCTGCACACCATGGCCTCCGACGCGGCGTGGTGGTCCGCCCTCGGACGGGCGTCGGAGCGTCTCAACGGCTTCCTCGCCGAGGCCGCCGCCACCGTGCGCGCACACTTCGGCGGGCGGGTCACCTATGCCTCCGGCCCTTGGGAGTCGGTCGACTGGGGCCCCTTCGACCTCATCGGCATCGACGCCTACCGTGCCGCGCACAACACCGACACCTTCCGCACCCGGCTGCGCGAGTTCTTCCAGCACGGCAAGCCCGTCGCCGTCACCGAGTTCGGCACCTGCGCCTATCAGGGGGCCGGAGGCCTGGGCGGCATGGCCTGGAGTCCGCCGGCGGACGCCGTGCCGGACGAGGACGAGCAGGTCCGTTACCTCACGGAGCTGCTGACGGTCTTCGAGGAAGAGGGAGTGGACACCGCGATGTGGTTCTCCTTCGCCAACTACGACAAGCCCAGGGAGCATGACCTCGCCTCCTACGGTGTGGTCCGCATGCTCGACGAGACCCGCTGGGAGCCGAAGAAGGTCTTCCACGCCATGGCGGACAGGTACCATCGCCGTTGATCGGCCCGCCTCCGTCGGCGCGGGCCCGAGGCCCGGGGCCGGGGCTGTCAAGCCCGCAGCCGCTCATACTGGTTCTTGACTCTGACCGCGCGAGCGCGGGGCCTGCAGCACGCCGCGCTGTTCTACGGTCGGGCATCGTGAGAGAAGACGCAGCGAACCCGGATGTTCTCGTAGTCGGCTACGGCCCTGTGGGACAGGTGCTGTCGATCATGCTTGCCCAGCGCGGCTGGCAGGTGACCGTGGTCGAGAAGCACGTCGAGCCCTACGCCCTGCCCCGGGCGGTCTCCTTCGACCGTCACATCGGCCGTCTCCTCGGCACGATAGGCGTCGCCGACGCGCTCGTCCCGGTCGGCGAGGCGACCAAGGACTATGTCGTGGTCAACGGCGACGGGCAGACGCTGATGCACTTCGACCTGGACCGGGACAGCCGGCATCGCTGGCCGGAGACGACCGCCATCTACCAGCCGGGCCTGGAGGCCGCTCTGGTCCAGCGCGGCGCGCAGCTGCCCAACCTGCGCGTGCTGCGCGGCTACGAGGCCGTCGGCCTGACCGAGAAGGACGACTCGGTCGAGCTCACCGTGCGTGCGGCGGACGGCGAGCACGCCCTCACAGCGCGCTGGCTGGTCGGCTGCGACGGGGCCAACAGCTATGTGCGCGGCCATCTGGACGTCCCGTTCTCGGTCTCCGACTACGCCGCCGACTGGATGGCGTGCGATGTCATGCCGCACGATCCCGCGGAACTCCCCTCGCGGAACGTGCAGATCGCCGACCCGGCCCAGCCCCGCGTCGATCTCTCGGCCGGGCCGGGCCACAACCGCTACGAATTCATGCGGCTTCCCGACCAGTCCTTCGACGACTTCAACACCGTGGCGAGCGCCTGGCGTCTGCTGAGCCACTTCCAGGTCACCCCGGACAGGGCGACGCTGCAACGCTACGTCGCCTACACCTGTGTGGGACGCAACGCCGACCGCTGGCGTTCGGGCGGCTCCGGCCGGGTCTTCCTCGCGGGCGACGCCGCCCACACGATGCCCCCGCACGCCGGACAGGGCATGTGCACGGGCATCCGGGACGCGACCAACCTGGCGTGGAAGCTGCACCTGGTCCTGGCCGGTGCGGCCGGCGAGGAACTGCTGGACACCTACGAGGCCGAGCGCCGCCCCGACGCCCAGCGCGCCATCGACCTGTCGGTGACCCTGGGCCAGCTCATCGGCACGGTCGACCCGGCCATCGCCGGCTACCGGGACAGCGCCCTGCTGTCCGTGAGCCCCGAGGACGCTCCGCCGCGCACCGCGGAGGAGTTCGCACGCCCGGGCGAACAGGCGGTGCAGGCCGGGCTGTTCCAGGAGCCCGTCGACGGCATGTTCGCCGGAGTGGACAGCCGGGTCGTTCCCCAGGCGCGCACCTCCCGTACGGAGGGCGGTGAGCTGTGCGGCGGCAACTTCGTCCTGCTCACCCTGGACGACCCGAAGACGCTGGTGGAGCCTGACCTGGCCGACCGGCTGCGCGAACTGGGCGGCGAGATCGTCCATCTGACGCCCGATGTCGACATCGACGGCACCTGCACCGCCTGGCTGAAGGAGACGGTGCCGGCAGCGGCCGCGCTGGTCCGCCCCGACTTCCAGGTCTACGGCGCGGCGCGCAACCGCACCGAGATGACCGAGCTGCTCCACGGCCTGCTGAAGGGCGTAGCGGCCCCCTCCTGAGGACCCGGCGGGCTCCGGCCCCGCCCCACCCCGCCTTTCTCGCGCCTGTGCCCGTGCCCCCGCC
>NZ_JBHYJH010000254.1:0-9957 GCF_042740445.1 Streptomyces sp. NPDC059003
GGATGAACCAGTCGAGCATCTTGGTCACCGGGGTGGACAGGGTCAGCTGCCAGGACCGGATCGCGGAGTCGTGGTCGGTGAGGTCGAGGGATTCGCGGTATTCGTCGAGTACCGCGTGCCGCAGGGTCCTGCCGATCATCTCGGGTGGCAGGATCCGGTCGAGGTCGGATGCGACGCTCCAGGCCAGTCCTTCGGCGATCTCGCGGACCGCCTGTTCGTTGCGGCGACGCAGCACCCACCGCTTCCTGATGTCGGGGCGGGCCCAGAGGGTGGCGTGGAAGGATTCGGTGAATCGGTCGCGTACGGCGGCCGCGCCCACGGAGAGGTTGTCAACATCCTTGCCATCGAGCGCTTCGCGCAGGCCCTCGGATGAGCGGCGCCGTACCTCAACCCAGTCGGCGGCCACGGCCTTCGACCACATGGAGCGGCCCGAGACGTTGGCCTGCGGCGCCGGGACGCTGTTCTCTTTGCGGGCGATGTAGCCGCGCAGGGTCGAGGCCGTGATGCCGGCGAGCGCGGCCATCTCCGATACCCCTATGAGCTGGTCACCGGAGAGCTCGGGGCTGGCGATGTTCACCACGCACCGCTCCAGCGGCAGTGCGTCGTCCTGCTGTGTATGCAACTGTGCCCACAGGGCCAGGTCGTTGCCCCAGTTCTTCGGCGCCGCGACCTCGGGGTCGAAGTCTGCGACCTTCCCCACGTACGCGAGGTCCGGCTGTCCGCTGCCGTCGAGGAGGTCCGCAGCGGTCACGGTGCGCGCGGCCCTGGCCCGGCGCTGCTCGTAGTGCTCGGCGACCGGGTCCCATACCTGCTCGGGCCGGTACCAGGTGGCGCCGTCCCACCAGTGCCCGCCGGCGCGGAACAGCAGCGGGTCGCCCCACCAGCTGTCGTGCAGCGGTGCGAGGTGCTCGTCGAGCATCAGCAGCACGGTGCGGCCGTACTCGGGGTGGGCACGCACCGACCAGCCGAGGTCGGTGCGCAACGGGTCGGAGGTGAAGGCCAGCCAGCCGGGATTGCCGTCGTGGTGGACCCTGTCGAAGCGCCCCCACATGTTCTCGGCGACGTTGCGGCCGACGGCCTCGATGGCCTCCGGGCCCTCGTCGAGGGGGATGTGTGAGTCGTCGACGAACGGCAGGCCCGGCACTGGGTGGTCGGTGCGGATTCCGTTGGCGAGCGGGAGGTGGAAGGTCATGTCGGCATGGTGGCGCTGAGAGCGGACACGTCCCTTCAGCGCTTCCCGGGGCCGCGGGGAGCTGTCCGGACACCTCAGTCGCTTCGGCGGCGGAATCCAAGAAGGGCGCGGCAGGAACTCCTTGCCGCGTATGGCCGCTGGCGCCCCCTCGGACTTCTGAAGAGGCCGTACGCGTACGGGTGTGCATTCGCCGGTTCACGGCCCTGGCCGCCTCCACCGGTTTCCTGGCTCCGCGCTGCACGCCACAGCAGCGGCAGGAACGAACTGGGAAGGGAGACGAGACCTCCATGTCCCGCACGTACCACCACCGGCCGCCGTGGGCCTCCCGGCACAACCCCGCTCGGGCGCGAGGAACCGACGACATGGCCGCAGTCCGTAAGGGCTATCTGGTCCGTACCGTGCGCGACGACGAGGGGTACCCGCAGCTGACGCGCAAGGCGCTGCTGCGCGCCGCGCGGCCCGGCGAACGCAAAGCCTTCCAGCGCGGGTTCAACCGCCGTGACCGGCGTGCCGCCCGCCATGCCCTGCGCGGCGGCGTTGAGCCGCCGCGTGTTCCGCGGCGCTGCGTCAACGGGGAGCTCTGACCGGCTACCGGCGCGGCATGACCGCTCGGCTCCGCAGATTCGCCACGACGCGACATCGCCACTCCCGGCACCGTTCACTTCACCCCTGTACAGCCGCCCGAGTTCGAAATCCACACCCAGAAGGAGCGCCATGACCGCCACATACCCGCCCGGCCTGCCTGCCGTCCCCGACAACGGATGGAACACCGGCCTCCTCGCCGACCTTGGCATCGAGCGACCCGACGAGGGCTGGGCCGTCGCGATCTCCGAGTTCGGCCTGGACACCGACTCCGCCGTCCAGGCCGAACTTCGCCTGCTGGCCTACCTCAGGCTTTACATCGGTACAGCCATTAGCGCTAAGCCGTTGATCATGGTCTGAGGCTTGGGTTCCGGTTCGGTGAAGTCGCCTCCCGTCAGCATGTTGTCCGCGTACGGTCACGCGCCATGCCAGTGGAATTCTTAAGTGACGACCAGGCCGAGGCGTACGGGAAGTTCACCGAGGAGCCGACCCGCCCGGAGCTGGAACGCTTCTTCTTCCTCGACGACGAGGACCGCAAGCTGATCGCGAAGCGCCGTGGGGACCACAACCGGCTCGGCTTCGCGCTGCAGATGTGCACAGTGCGCTTCATCGGGCGGTTCCTGCCGGACAATCCGCTCGATGTGCCGTGGACGGTGGTCGAGCACGTCGCGGAGCAGCTCGGCATCGAGGACGTGTCGTCGGTCAAGCGGTACACCGAGCGGCAGATGACGCCGTACGAGCATGCGTGGGAGATCCGGGACGCCTACGAGTACCACGAGTACGAGGACCCGGAGTGGGGGCGGAAGTTCCGTACGTTCCTGCACGCGCGGGCATGGACCGCGCATGCCGAGGGCGCGAAGGCATTGTTCGATCATGCGGTGGGCTGGCTGCGGCGTAACCGGGTGCTGCTGCCAGGGGTCTCGGTGCTGGCCCGGCAGGTCTCTGAGGTGCGGGGAATTGCGGAGAAGCGGCTGCATGCGACGGTCGCCAAGTCCGCCTACCGGGCGGACCCGTCGCTGCCCGGGGACCTGGTGGCGCTCCTTGAGACGCCGGCGGGCAGGCGGTTCTCGTATCTGGAGGAGCTGCGCCGGCCGCCGACGAAGACCACGGGGACGGCGATGAAGCCGGCACTGCAGCGGGTGGATGAGATCGCCGTCTACAAGCTGGGCCGGGTGAAGGTGGACAAGCTCCCGCCCAACCGCCTGGCGGCCCTGGCCCGGTACGGGCTGGGGTCGAAGGCGACGAGCCTTGCGCGGGCGAGCGAGCCGAAGCGGACCGCGATGGTGACCGCGGTGATGCGGCACCTGGAGGCCAAGGCGATCGACGACGCCCTGGATCTGTTCACGGTGCTGATGTCGACCCGGCTGATCAGCACGGCTCGGCGCAAGACGGACAAGGAACGGCTGTCCGCATTACCGCAGTTGGAGAAGGCGTCCCGGCTGGTGGCGCGGGCGGCGAAGGTGCTGATCGAGGAGCTGGAGCTGGAGCTGGTCGAGGAGACCGGTGCGGACGTTGACGTGGCGGCGCTGTGGCGGGCGGTGGAGGAGGTCGCCCCGCGCGCCCAGGTCTCCAGCGCAGCCGCCCTGGTGACCAGCCTGGTGCCCGAGGACGACGGCAGCGCCGAGGCGGCGATGCGTGAGGCGCTGACGGGCCGCTACAACACGGTCAAGCCGTTCCTGTCGCTGCTCGGCGACACCAAGATGCTCGGCGCGGCGCCGGCCGGGGAGCGCATCCTCAAGGCGGTTAAGCGCCTGCCCGCCCTCTCTCGGCGGCAGGTGACGAAGAAGCCGCTGCTGAAGCGGGAGATCGACGACAAGGTGGTGCCCGCCTACTGGCGCAAAGCGGTGTACGCGAACAAGGACCTGCCGCAGGGCGCGGTGGACCGCGACGCGTACGCGGTGTGTGTCCTGGAGCAGCTCCACCGGGCGTTGATGAGCCGCAACATCTTCGCCACGCCGTCGCACCGCTGGTCGAATCCGCGGGCGCGGCTGTTGGACGGCAAGGCGTGGCAGGCCGTGCGCGAGGACGTGCTGGCCGGTCTCAGCCTCGACATGCCCGTCGAGGAGCACCTGGCCCAGGAGGTGCGGGTGCTGGATGCTGGCTGGCGGCAGATGGCCGATCGCCTCGAGGAGGCCGGGGCGGACGCGAAGGTCAGCCTTGAGGTACAGCCGAACGGCCGCGTCAAGCTGAACGTGGACGCGCTCGGGTCACTCGGGGTGCCCCCGTCGCTGGCCCGGCTGCGCAAGCGGGTCGAGAAGATGCTCCCGAAGATCGACCTGCCGGACCTGCTGTTCGAGGTGCACGCCTGGACCGGGTTCCTGGACGCCTTTGTGCACCTGGGCGACGGCAAGACCAGCATAAAGGACCTCACCACCTCGGTCGTCGCGCTCTTGGTGAGCGAGGCGTGCAACATTGGGATGACGCCGGTGGTCAATCCGATGTTGGAGTCGCTGACCCGCTCGCGCCTGGTCCACGTCGACCAGTACTACCTGCGCGCCGACACCATCTTCTCTGAACTACTGTCCTGTGCCATTGAAACCTTGATCGTGCGCCATCGAACTTTGACTGGCCCGGTTGCGATGGTGCGTGATCGCACCTGCCCGGCCGACGCGATCACGCAGCGATATGAGGCACGCCTCGGACTGTCTACCGCGCGGCACGCTCCATGGCGATCAGGTGGTTGGCCACGTTCAGCATGCCCTCGGGGCCGCCGGCCGTGCCGAGGTCGAACCGGTACTTTCCGTTCACGATCATGGAGGGCACCCCCGTCACCTCGTACTTCTTGGACAGCTCCTTGGCCTGGTTGACCTGCCCCTTGATGGCGAAGGAGTCGTAGGTGGCCAGGTACTTGTCCTTGTCGACGCCCTGGGTAGCGAAGAAGTCGGCCTGGTCATTCTTGTCGGTCAGCCGCTTGCGCTGGTTCTGGATGGCGTCGAAGGTGGCAGCGTGAACCTTGGGCTCCACCCCCATGGCCTCCAGCGTCAGGAATGCCTGTCCGTGGGCGTCCCACGGGCCGCCGAACATGGCGGGCACCTTCCGGAACACCACGTCCGCGGGCAGCTTGTCGGCCCAGGGGTTCACTGTGGGCTCGAAGTGGTAAGTGTGGGGGTCGCCGTACCAGAAGAGTTGCACGGCTTCGATCTTCCCGGGCACGCTCACGGGCACCGGGTTGGAAAGCTCGATGTACTCCTTGCCGGCGATCGGCTCAGTCATGGTCGACTCCATCCATCACGTGATCATGGTGACTGCCCCGGCGGGGCGGCCGTTCGTGGCGATCATGGCGCGTGCACCGCCCGCTCGTAGGTCGGAGCACCGAGATTGACCGAATCGGGCGTGATTCTCACCCCACTAGGGCCTGTCCGACGGGTCAGTCGCGCGCCTGCTGCTGCGGCGGCCGTTGGCCTGGACGGAGAGATTGGTGCTGGTCTTGCGTGGTAAGGCGGAGGAGCAGGTGTCAGGGGCTGAGCAGAAGGGTGGGCCCCTGCGGGAGGTGTTCCTGCAGGGGCCCGGAACTGTGCGTGGTCGCTAGGCGACGCGTGCGGTGAGGGTCACCGGGGGACGGCGGCCGATGATGGCGCTGCCGTCACTGGACTGCTGTCCCGGCTGGGCGTCGGGCAGGGCGCGGATGCCGAGGGCGTAGGTCAGTGCGATGCGGTCGGTGGCGCCGGTGTTGAGGTGCGGGTTGGACGAGATGACCAGGATCCTGCCGTCGTCTTCCAGGCGGGCCTCCAGGGCGCCGGACACTACGGGCTGGGCCTGGTGGTAGTCGTAGGTGGCGGTGCCGGTGAAGGCGAAGCCGGTGGGCGCGATGAAGTGCTGCTCGATCGTGCCGGGGTTGACCGACTGGTCGTTGATCGAGCGGATCTCTAGGATGAGCCTGTCGTTCTCGCCCGGCGCCGTGGTGGGAACGGTTTCCTGGAGGACGCGCAGGGCCCGTTCGTCCAGGGCGGAGCCGCTGACGATGGCGGAGATCTGCACGGGGGTGTGGCGGCCGACGCTCGCGGAGCCGTTGGCGTACCGGCCGGGCAGGGCATCGGCGCGGGCCTGGACGGGGATCGTGTAGATCACCGAACCGGCGTCGCTGGTCGTGGTGTTGACGTGCGGGTTGGCCGTGATGATGAGCGTGCGGCCGCTGTCCTCGATGCGGTGGGTGAGGTTGCCCGAGATGACGCCGTGGATGGTCTCGTAGTAGGCGTAGGTGGGCTGGCCGGTGAAGACGAAGCTGGAGGGCGCGGTGTAGCGCTGGACGATGGTGCCGGGGTTGACCGGCTGGCCGGTGGGTGAGAGGTAGCGCATGGTCAGCACGGTGCGCTGGCCGGGTGCGACCTCCGGGACGGTGTTCTGGTAGATCGTCAGCGCGGTCTCGTCCGCCTCGGGGGCGGGCGCGATGACGGTGATGGGCAGGGTGTAGACGTTGTCCTTCAGGTTCAGGTCCCCGCTGTACTGGATCTCCAGTGTGGAGGTGTAGAGGCCGGGCGGTATGCCGTCGGTGGCGGTGATGCGGAAGACGCCGTCCAGGGTGCCGTTGTGGGCGATGAGCTGCTGGCCGGTGAAGGTGCGCGAGAGGCGCCGGCCGGTACTGCCCGGAGGGCCGGTCAGCCCTTCGGCCAGCGTCAGTACGACGGTGACGTACTGGCCGTCGGCCGGGTTGGGGCCCCGGTTGCGGATGCGGGCGCCGAGGTCGAACTGCTGGCCGCGCGGGACGGTGTAGGGGTTGATGACCTCGCCGTACAGGTCGGCCGAGGGGGGCGGCGGGGGCTTCATGTCGGCCACGGCCGTCACCCCGCGCACCCGCTGATTGCTCAGGTCGGCGATGTACAGGTTCCCGGCGCGGTCCAGCGCCACCCCGACCGGGTGGTAGAGCCGGGTGGTCATGGCCGGTCCGCCGTCGTCCACGTAGCCGCCGGTGCCGGTGCCCGCGACGGTGGTGATGAGGCCGTCCGCAGTGACCTTGCGGATCCGGTGGTTGCTGTGGTCGGCGATGTACAGGCTGCCGCCTTCATCGACGGTCACGCCGTAGGGATAGTAGAGGCGGGTGGCAAGGGCGGGGCCGCCGTCGGAGACGTACCCGCCGGTGCCGTTGCCCGCCACGGTGGTGATGAGGCCGTTCGGGGTGACCTTGCGGATGCGCTGGTTGTGCCCGTCGGCGATGTACAGGTTGCCTTCGCCGTCCACCGCCACACCTGCGGGGTAGTGGAGGCGGGTGGCGATGGCGGGTCCGCCGTCGGAGACGTACCCGGCAGTGCCGTTCCCGGCGACGGTTGTGATGTTGCCGTTGGGCGTGACCTTGCGGACCCGGTGGTTGTGCCGGTCGCCGATGTAGAGGTTCCCGGCCTTGTCCACCGCCACCCCCCAGGGGTAGTGGAGCGGGGTGGCGATGGCGGGTCCGCCGTCGGAGACGTACCCGGCGGTGCCGTTGCCCGCGACGGTGGTGATGCGGCCGTCCGGGGTGACCTTGCGGACCCGGTGATTGTGGGCGTCGCCGATGTAGACGTTGCCCGCGTCGTCGACCGCCACGCCGAGAGGGTAGTTGAGCGAGGTAGCGACCGCGGGTCCGCCGTCGGAGATGTATCCCCGCTGGCCGGTGCCCGCGATGGTGGTGATGGTGCCGTTCGGGGTGACCTTGCGGACCCGGTGGTTGTTGGAGTCGGCGATGTACAGGTTGCCTTTCTTGTCCACCGCGACGCCGTGGGGGTTGCTGACCCTGGTGAGTGCGCCGGGGCCGCCGTCGGAGACGTACCCGGAGATCCCGTTGCCCGCCACCGTGGCGATGGCGCCCTCGTACAGACCCCCGGGCTGCGGGCCGGCGCCGGTGCTGACTGCTGTGGTCATGGTCGGTGCTCCTGTCTCTGGGCAGAGAGGATCTGCCGTGAACGGGCACGAGCGTCAGGCGGCCGACGGCCGCCCGTTCCTCCTCGGGCGGGCCCGGCCTGGGAGCAGGGGGGGCAGCGCGGCGTGAGAAGGTTTAGAGCAAAACCACTAAAAGAAGGATATCGGCACCAAAGAGAGGAGGGAGCGGGCATACAGGCCATAGCGCGTCCTCGGCATGTGCTGTGGGAAAGCCCGTGACCGACGGCCGGTGTCCGGTCGGCTCACCGACACGGCACGGCAGACGTGGGACGCCAGAGGCAACGGAGCCACGGGGCGGCTGACGCAATGCGTGCGAACTGTCTTTCGGTGCTGGTCTGGATGGACCAACGGCTAACAGATCCAGAGCCGGATCGCGGCGAGGGCGACCGTGCCGTGAAAGACGAACGCTCTGTCATACCGGGTCGCCACGGCCCGGAAGCCCTTGAGCGCGTTGATGGTCCGCTCGACTTCGTTCCTGCGGGCATATCGAGCCCGGTCGAATCCGACGGGTCGGCCGCCCCGGCTGCTGAGCCGCCGGCGGTTGGCCCGCTGGTCACGGCGCTCGGGAATCGTGTGCCGGATCTGGCGTCGCCGCAGGTACCGTCGGTTCCGGCGCGAGCTGTACGCCTTGTCGGCACACAGGTAGTTCGGACGCATCCGTGGATGCCCGCCAGCCGGGCGCGGAGCGCGGATCCGGTCCAGGACCGCAATCAGATGCGGGGCGTCGCCCCACTGACCGGGCGTGACCAGGAATGCCAGCGGGCGGCAGCGGCCGTCACTCGCCAAGTGAATCTTCGTTGTGAACCCACCGCGTGAACGACTAATCGCCTCGTCGAGGCGATGCTCGGCAGGGCGCGCGCGTCGTCCCGGTATCCGCGCCGGGCGGTGATGGGCCCCGGCAGCATGCTGGTGAGCTCGACACACCGTGGAGTCCACGCTCACCACGCTCCAGTCGATCCGGCCCTCTGCATCAGCGTCAGCCTGAACGGCCCGCAGAATCTTCGCCCACGTGCCGTCCGTCGACCACCGCCGGTGACGATCATGGACCGTCTTCCACTTCCCGAACCGGGCAGGAAGGTCCCGCCACGGAATACCGGTCCACAAACGGAAGAGGATGCCGTTGATGACAGTGCGGTGACTCTTCCAGCGTCCGCCCCGTCCTACCCCTTTTCGGCAGGTGAGGCTCCAATCGAGCCCACTCCTGATCCGAGAGATCACCCCTTCCCACAGGGGGCGGAACGACAGGGATCCAGCTCAGTCACTCGACCCGTCGGACAGGCCCTAGGTCACCGACCAGGTGCGACCAACCCTCGACGACAGGGTTCGTTGACACGGGACAACTACGAGGGATGGGTGGATCGGGTGGCGATCTGGCCGAAGGTGGGCAGGCCGAGGTGGACCACAGTGGATCGGCGGGCGACTTCGGCGTCGAGCTGGGCGAGCCTGTCCTCGGCGGCGGCGAGGCTGACGCTGAGCCCGTCGACTTCGCCGAGCCAGCCTTCGCGCTCGGCTTCGGCAATCCGCGCGATGAGGTTGACCCGGATCTCGTCGAGGCGGGGACGCTCGTGCGGGTCGACGCGGAGCATCGCGCACCGGACGCAGGCGTGCTCGTGGACGCACTCGCTGCCGAATGACCGGCCGCAGGTGCCGAGCGAGAGCTTGCGGCGCTCGAAGTGGCCCAGGAACGCCTCCCACTCCTCGCTGGTGGGAACGCGCTATTCCTCGCCGGGCCGCAGGCTGCGGCGCCGGGCGATGAACGCCTGGTGAGCGGCGATGGCAGCGCTGGGATAGACGGCGTTGTAGTGCATCGTGGTGTTGATGTCGTCGTGGCCGGCGATGACCTGAGCGATGTGCGGAGGCAGGCCGTTCATGATCGCGTCGGTGATGAACATCCTGCGGAAGTCGTGGGGCTGGTAGTCCAGGAGCTCGCTGGCGGCGTCGGTCAGCTGGGCGGCCTCGATCACCTCGTTGAGCGCCTTGCGGATCGTGTTGACCGACAGGATGTGGTCCTCGCCGTTGACCTGCCACTGGAACAGCAGCGGCATGGGCGGGTTCCAGACCCTCTCGGCCGCGTCGTAGCTGACCACCAGGGGGACGACCCCGCCCGCGCCGCGGATCCGGCAGACGATCGCGCTCAGGACATCGGCAAGCTCGGGGGTGACCAGCAGGACGCGCTCCTCGTCGGTCTTCGACGGGGCGATCTGCAACAGCGGGACGACCTCGCCGGTCGTGGGCAGCCGGTATTGCAGGATGCTGTGGTGGCTCAGCTCCAGCATCTCCTCGATCCGGATGCCGGTGTGCCGCAGCACTTCGATCGTGGCCCAGGCCCAAAA
>NZ_JBHYJH010000255.1:0-9801 GCF_042740445.1 Streptomyces sp. NPDC059003
GCGGTCACACGGCATCCTGCGCGGGGGACTGGGTGCCGGTTGCGGCCCCCGTGTGCAAAGCGGCGCGGCGCAGGAGGTGGGCGGAGGCGATGCGGTCGTCCTGGGCGCGGGCGACACCGGCCGCGACGGCGTCTCCGAATCGGTCGAGGATCTGGACGTAACGCCGTTTGGTGCGCAGGTCCACGCCGTTGCGCATGCGGATGATGAGGGGGAAGCGGCCCAGGGCGGGTAGGTCGTTGGATCCGGTGGTGTAGACGAGCTGGATGCCGTGTGCGGCAGCCACGCGGCGCTGCAGGTCGACGAAGGGCCGGTAGTTGGCTTTCCCGAAGGGGTTGTCCAGTACAAGAGTGCCCACTCCGCCAGGGATGCGCCTGTCGCGCTGGGCGGCTCGCATCCGGGCGAGGGTGCAATACAGCAGCACGGACACCGTCAGCAGTTCGCCGCCGCTGAATTTCTGGATCTCGGTGACGGATTCGCGTTCGACGGTGTCCAGGCTCTGCGTCGGCTTGATGATCTTCGCGACGATGTTGCCGCGGCCGCCGAGGGCTGCCAGGACGAGCCGCTTGGCCAGGGCCAGCGCCTCGGGCAGGGCGCTGGCCCGTCCGGCGGCGCTGGCTGGCAGAGCGGTGATGAGACGGTCGACCTCGGCGGAGAGTCTGCGGGCCAGTTCATCGCCCGTGGCGCGCTGGCGCAGTTCCAGTGACAAAAACCGCTGGCTGGACCAGCTCCCCAGATTCTTGGGAAGGCGGGAGTGGCGGGCGACTTCTTCCACGGCGTCCAGCACCGCTTCGACCGTGCTCGTGCAGGCGTCCACGACGCGGGCCTGGTCCTCGGCGGACTCGGCGAGCAGCGCGACGACCTGCCGTTCACGCTCCTCGATGTCGTCCAGGAGTGCGGCCAGCCGGGTGGGGGTGGTGAGGTCGTGCTGCAGGCGCTCCCGCAGCCGTCCGTCCACGATCTGTACGTACTCCGGCTGTTGTGCGAGCCGTTCCACCTTCTGCAGGTCCTTGCGCAGGGTGGTCTTGGCCCTCTCCAGGGCGCGGCCGGCATGGGTGATCTCACGGACGAGGGCGTCCTTGACCTGCTCGGCGTCATGCGGCTGCAGCGACTGCGCGGTCACAGCGGACAGCCCGTGCTGCTCGAGCAGGACAGCATCCACACTGATCTCCGGGTCGTCATCAGCACCCTGGCCGGGGGCTGGATGGTCGCTTGCCGCACTGAGGGCGCTGACTGACTGCCGAAGCTGCGCGGCGTGGCTGGCGGCCTGGTCGGCGCGCCGGTGGATCTTCTCGGCGTCCAGGTGCCGCACCTGGGCGAGGGCGCGGTCCTGTTCCAGCAGGCGCCGGGCTGACTGCAGTTGCTCCTGTGCTTCGTGGGTGGTGTCGAAGGCTGGCACTCTGGCGCCGGGGAAGGCGTCCCGGGCTGTAGTCGCCTTGTCGTGGTCCTTGGTGACCTGCCGCAGCAGCAGCCCCGCTTCCGCCTCCGCACGCTCAGCGTCCTTCAGGGTGGTCTCGGCAACGGCGATGCGGGCCTTAAGGTGCTCGGCGTCCATCGTCTCGGCCCGGTCCAGGAGCTCGGCGGCCTGAGCACGGCAGGCGGAGCCGGACTCGGCCAGCTTCTGGTTGATGCGCTTGACCTCGGCTTCGGCCGTCGCGATTCGCTGCTGCAGGGCGGTGTCACTGATGCCGTTGAGCTGGTCCCGGCGGGTCTGTGCCCAGCGCTCGCGCAGGGCCTGCACACTGCCCTCGGGTACGGCAGCCGGTCGGACGGCCTCCAGGACCTCGCCGGCCAGCTCCTGCCGGATCTCCTGCACCCACCCTTTCCAGCGCTCCGCACGGTCCTCGCACTGCCGCAGTGCTGTCTGTGCACTGCGCTCTTGCTCCAGGGCCACCTGCCAGCGGCCCTTGCATGCTTGAGCAGCCACGCGGTGCTCTCGGGCCTCGACCTGAGCGTGCTGGAACTGCGCTTGCCAGTGCTCCACCGCGCGAGCGGTCTCCACCAGCGCCCGGACCTCGGGGAGTTGTGCGGCCAGGGCCCTCAGTGCCGCCGTGCACTGGGCCAGCCGGTTCTCCGCCCGGCGCCCTGCGTCCTCGGCGTCCGCGGCCTGGCGTACCAGGACGCTTGTGCGCTCGGTGAGCGTGTTCACCTCCTCGTCGAGCTGCCCGAGGAGTTCTTGAAGACTGGCCCGAGTCCGGGCGTCGAAGGAGTCCAGATGGGTGCGCAGCCGTTCGCACAGAACGCGATCGGCCTCCCGCCGCTGGACGATATCCGCGCACCGCTCGTCCAGGGTGGCAAGGCGGGCACTGACGCGCAGCAGTTCCTCTTCGGCGGCCTCGGCATCCAGCACCGAGGCGCGCAGCGGCAGCACCGCGCTGTCACCCAGGGGCTGGGACAGCAGGCTGCGGGCCTGCTCGTCGGTGGCCAGAGAGATCACCGTCGGCAGCGCGACGTCAGCCCGCCGGGCCAGCACCGCGAGATCACCGCCGGGCACCGGTCCGCACAGGACCACGCCACCGATCAGGTGGGGGATGGCCGCGATCACGGCATCGTGCCGGTAGGCGGGCACGGTCTCGCGCAGGAACTGCACCCCTGCAACCGCCGCAGCGCCCTGCTCGCGCAGGGCAGCAACGGCCTGCTCGACCTCGCGAGACGGTGGGCAGAACCCATTCTGACTCAGACCGTCGCGCAGCCGCTCGTCCTCCAGCGCCTGGGCACGCTCGGCGGCCAGCTGCCCGTCCGCGGTCACCAGCTGGTCCGTGAGCATCGCGACCAGGTCACCGCCCACCGCGTCCAGGTCAAGCTCACCGGTCGCCTCCCCGATGCCAGCCAGCTCCCTCAGACGGAGATCGGCAACCAGGTCACGGCGCTCCTGAGACAAGGCGTTCCACTGGTCCCACACCTGGTCATGCCGCTGCCGGGCGGTGCTGAGCCGGCCTGCGCAGGAGACCCGCTCCGCCGCGATGGCTGTGGCCTGCTCGGCGGCCTCTTGCCCGTGGCGCCGCGCCTGTTCAGCCTGCTCCGTTGCTGCCTCTTCCACGTGCACGAGCCGCGCCAGGCCCTCGGTGGGATCTTCCTGCCCGCCCAGGAGGCCGGTACGGCGGGCAGCGGTCAGCTTCTCCTGTTCCTCCTCGCCGGCCTCCTTTGCGGACGCCGCCCGGCTCTGGGCCCGGCCGGTCGCAGCCGCCGCTTCCTCGTACTCCCGCCAACCAGCCGCGGCCTGAGCGGCGGCCGCCTCGAGCCCGGCTCGGTACTGGTCGGACTCGACCGCAAGCCGCGCAAGAGCGTCTTCGAGCTTGGCGTACAACGCGGCGCCGGCGTGCTCCACGGCCTCGCGCAACGGGGCCTGCTCGCTTTGGGCGCAGGCCAAAAGGCGCTTGGCCTCGCGGCACTCTGCCTCCTGGTCTGCCAGGTCCCGCAGCCAGGGGACCGCCTTCCAGGCCGCTGCCTCACGCTCTGCTTCAGCAACCGCCTTCACCTGAGCGGCATGGTCTCGCCGACGGTCGGCCATCCGCAGCCGTTCGGCTACCTCCCTGACCTCGGCCACGCGTTGCTCGCGCTCCTGGACCCGGCCCTCGGCCTCACCCGCTTCCAGCTCGGCGGTGTCCGCCTCGTGGCGCAAGGCGGTTGCCTGCTGCACTTGGCGCTCGGCCTGGGCCTGGATGTGCTCGCCGGCGCGCCGGGCGATCCGGGCCTGCCGGCCAAGCGCTTCTTCGGCGACAGCAACCTCGACCGTGCTCTTCTGCACCGGCTTCAGCCGCAGAACAGCTTCGGCCAGGAAGCGCTCCTCCAGCTCCCGCGCCGGACGGGCGGCCAGTTTGTCGGCATGTGTGGACAGGGCCGCGCGTGCCGCGACGGGCGCGGCTGGGTCAACGACCATGTCGATGAGGAAGTCGACGAACTCCTCTGCGGTGCGGAACTTGAACAGATCGGTGATGCCGCCCTCTTCCTGGTTCATCGCCTTCTGGATCTTGAAGACCTGGGGATCCAGGCCGTGGCTCCCTAGTTGCTCCTGCCACTCGTACTGTTCGTCCGCGACGCTCAGGTGCAGCCGCCGCTCCGTCTTGTTGGCCGTCTCCAGCGCTCTGACGTACATGCTCAAGGTGAGCTGGCCGTCAGGGGTGCGCACCGGCAGGGAGTCCAGTTCCATTCCGCCGGGCTGTGGCCGCAGCAGATACCAGCGGCGCTCCAGGCGTTCCCAGTTGCTGCCCGGGTCCGCCGGGCACTGGCGGTCGCGCCACTGGTAGACCCCTCCCGTGAGCAGGACGGCGCCGGATGCCGGGCGGTCGCAGTCGCCCCACTCGACGATCACATGGGAGACCTGTCCGTCCGGGACGTACTCGGCAAGCGACTTGGCCTTGGCCGCACCGATGAAGTCCTTCTTGGCCGGCAGCAGCAGGCTGAAGAGAAGCGAGAGCAGGCTCGACTTGCCGCCGCCGTTGCGCAGCCACAAGATCACGTCGACCGGCTGCATGAGCCGGCCGTCCACCGAGCTCGTTCCGCCCGTCAGGTCCAGAACGAGTGACTTGAAGCCGGCCGCACGGTGGCCGATGTTCTCCAGACGAAGGCGTCGGACTTGGAGCACGGGTCAGTTCTCCTCAGCGAGGTGGGCGCGGCGCAGGTCGCACAGCGCGGTGAAGGCCGCCGAGGCGGCTGTTTCGCGTACCTGGACGCGGAAGCGGTGGGCGAGCAGGTAGGTCCTGGGCCCGAGTTCGCCGGCGGGGTAGGCCATGCCCTGATCCACCAGCCAGTCCAGCGCCTCCTTGATCACCCGCTGGGTGCTCGACTGCGACAGCTGCGCCTTCGTGCGCGTCAGCTGGGAGGGCGGGAGCTTGGAATACAGCTGCCAAGCGGCCTTGAGTTCGGGGTGCGGCACCGGCAGGCCGTCCGCGTCCACGGCCGCGGCACGGAGCTTGGCGGTCAGTCTCCGCAGAAAGTCGTCGACGTCCGTGAGCGAGATCCGCTTGACGGTCTCCTCCTCCAGATCCCCGGCCGTGGGGTAGGCGCGGGCGGCGATGGCGACATGGGCAAGCCCAAGGACGAGGTGGTCGTTGACCCCCAGCTTCGGATGGTCCTTGAGCCGATAGGCCAGCCAGGAGCCCTCCCGGGGATGCAGGATCAGCCCCTCGGCGGTGTGCGCCTGCTGCACGTCCAGGTCGAGGCCGTCCGCGCAGGCGTCCACCGCGTCGCGGAAGGCTCCGTCCATCCGGTAGCGCTGCAGCAGGTCCCGGTACTGAGGGAACTGCAGGGGCCGAAGGCGCGGCTGGCATCCGAACCGCACCAGCACAGCGGCGTCGGCCAGGTCGGCAAGGGAGTAGGCATACGTGCTGGTGGTCATACCAGGACCTCCATGGCGTCCTCGGCGGAGATCAGCGACTGGGCGGGGACGAGCAGCAGGTCACTGCCCGCGAGCGGACCGAGGTCGAAGACGGCGCCGTCATCGAGGACCACCACGAGGTCACCCAGCAGGTCCGCCAGCTCGTCCGCAGCCTCGTCCTCCTCGTCCTCGTCGGGATCGGGGGCATAGGCCCGCAGAACGGAGACGGCCAGCAAGTCCGCGGCCTGAACGGTGTGCACCAAGGCCTGCTCAAGAAGCTTCGACAGCCGCACCGGAATACGCAGAGCCTCCGCCAGGACCGTGCGCGCCACCGTAAGGTCCTCCTGGCTGTAGACACAGACCTCGCCCGGGTCCTCGGCGATCAGCTCGATGTCCTCGTCGGGCACTGCCTCCTGCGCTTCCCGGGCCGGGGCCAGCAGCGATGCCCACCAATGCTGAAGGCGCGGCTGACGAGAGACCACGGGCCCGCCGACCGCATCGGCGAACCGACTCGCGATCACTTCGGCCTCCCCGACCTCCAGGCAGAGCAGCGGCTCCAGCACGTCCTGCTGCACGCCCACGAGTGCCAGCCGCGGCGGAGGACGAAAGCGCTGCTCGGCCTGGGACCGCAAGAACGCCGGACGGGCATCGATGACCTTCTCCAGCAGCTGCGTATGCCTCAGATGAGCCCGGCCCAGCAAGCGCAGGACCCGCTCACAGGTACCTCGGACATCGGCATCCTCGACGGCATTGCGGACCGAGCGCATGTACTCCATCAGGTCGCGCTCCACCCGGTGGCGCTCCCCGAGGTGCTCGCGAGCTGCCGACAGCAGCACAGGCACGTCCCGGCTCCAGTCCACCGCCCGCACGTCGCGTTCGGTCTCCTCCAGCACCGCTCGCACCCGCTCGCAGTACATGAGGGACAGCTTCAGACTCTCGGCCGCGCTCTCTTCCGCGCGCCCCCACCGGCCACTTGCCACCTGACGGCGCAGCATCGTGTCCTTCGCTGCCTGCTCGTCCTCCAAGTCGTGCTCCAGCCCGGACAGCAGCAGATTGATGGCCGGTGTCGTAGCCCGCAGCACGGCCTGGCCGCGCCTTCCGATGCCCTCCTCCAGCATCCGCAGCGACAGTGTGACCCGGCTGTGCCCCACGCGATAGTCGCTGTAGGAGACCTCGAACTCCTCCCCGTGCTGCGCGTCGTTCAGCAGCTCGCGCAGGACAAATCGGGCCACCGCGAGATGCTCGGCGACCTCCTGGCCGGGCGCCGCCGACGCCGCTAGGGACGCGAGGAACTCGACCACCTCCTCCGTCGTCGCCTCCGCCTCCATCTCCTGCCTGCTCACCACCGCCTCCAGCGCGGCCAAAGCCAGCGTGCGGGGGTCATAGAGACCGCGGGGAAAACGCTGCCAGGCCTGGCGCTGATCCATCCGGTGCAGCGGGGCCCCGCGAGCCAGGACTGAACTGCGTCGGACGAAGCCAACCTCGGCCACCAGCGCCCGCCACTCATCAAGGCCGTCGGGAACCGCCGACGCCGACGCGAGCAACCGCCGTTCCTCGCGATCCAGCAGGACCTGGATCATCGCATCGCAGTCGTCGTCCTCCACCCGGTCCAAGCAGTCGAGGAGACTCGTGTGTTCTGTCATCGTCACGACGGCAGTGGAGCAGTAACCACTGACAACACAGGGGGCTCTCGGGCAGAGAAGTAACCGGTTTGGCGCGCAGCCAGAATGATGAAAACAGAGACTCCAGCCCTGGAAATGAAGGGGCCAGCAGCCACGAAAGAGCGTCTGGCCCCGGCCCGTGGCCACCGCACGACATCGTGCACCCCCCGGCGGCCCGGCAAGATGAGGCCGCCGCGGCCAGGACCGAAGGCGGTCCGGATCCGGTTCACCGCCTCGGTGATCCATCCCGGCCCCGACGCCTTCGCTCAGATGCGCGGCTGAGGGCGTGCTCGTTGACGGCGCCGCCACCAGTTCCGATGCCCACCGGCACTGTCGAAGGCACTCCACGCGCTGATCACGAACGGCGAGTTCGAGGGCTACGGGAGTGCTCCACCCCAGGCAGGATGGCCCTCCCAGTGAACGGGCGAATCCTCCGCATTGAGTAGTGACAGCTCCGCCCCGGGCGCCGCGGACCGCCCCACCCTGTCAGCACGTGGGAGCCTTCTCCCACCCCGTTGAGGAAATAGCAGGTCAGAGCCTCTAACGGCCTGGCTTGCAGGGGCTAGCTTCTCCTGCATTCCCACCCCGGCGGCTCCAGCTCCAGCGCCCACCGCACCCGTCGTGCCTGCGCAGCGCCGAGTCATCCCGCCCTCCGGCGGACCCCGGGGCCAAGCCCATCACCACGCAGGAGTCACCATGCCCGCACGCAGTACCCCAGCCCACCCGTGCCCCCGTGACGTCCAGGAGATCCCCTATCCCATCGCCGACGACTACGTGAAGGACTGGACGGCCCAACGCGCCATCGTCGAGCTGATCGCCAACGCCCTGGACGAAGACCCGCACCCCACTGTGACCTGGACGAACGGCATCCTCACCATCGAAGACCAGGGACAGGGCATCCCGTCCACGGGACTGCTGCTGGGCGCCTCCCACAAGAGCCCCCAGCAAATCGGGCAGTTCGGCGAGGGAAAGAAGCTCGCCGCACTCGTCCTGGCCCGTGACCCGAACATCACATGGGTCCAGTTCGACACCGTCGGCTACAGCTTCACGCCCATCCTCAAGCCCGCCAGCTACCTCCCACCGGTGCCCACCGCCGACGACACCCCGCAGATCCGCGTCCTGCACTACCAGTACTGGGCGAGCGACCGTACCCGCGGAACCCGCGTCCGCATCGCATGCCCCCAGGCCCTCGCCGACGAAGCCATCAGCCGCGTCCGTCACCTTGCCTCTCCCGCCTACCGGCCGCCCCAGGACCGCGCGGAGATCCTCATCGATGACGAGCCCGGGCGCATCTACATCGGCGGCATCCTGGTCTCCCACGACGCACGGTTCGCAGCCAGCTACGACCTTCCCCTGACCACCGCCAAGGCCGAACTAAACCGTGACCGCACGATCGTGGACGGCGCCGCACTGGAAGCGCACATCCGCACCGCGCTCGCCGCCTGCGCCGATCCCGGCGTCATCGCCCGATTCGTCGACCGCGCCCTGAGCGGGCCACGCCTGGCGGCCGCAGAAACGTACTTCGCTGACGTACACGACTTCACGGTCCGCCATGCCTTTCGCGCCTACGCGCGCCAGCACTGGAACGACGACGACGTCTACCACAACGACACCGGGACCGCCGTGGAGGACGAACTCCACCTCCAACACCGGGGAGTCACATTGATCACCAGCACTCTCAATCAGGACACCCACCGCGCCCTCATGCGGCTGCTCGGCATCAAACCGGTCCCCGAAGCCGTCGCCCACAATCAGCAGCAATACCCCACCACACAGTGGATCAAGCTGGAGGACCTCTCCCACCCCCAGCGCCGCACCCTCGACCTCGCCTGCGCCGCCTTCCGCAGTGTCTTCGGGATCGACGCACTGGGCAAGGTCAGGGTCTACCAGGAGGACGAGGACACAGCGCGCTACTGCACAGGCGGCGTCTATGACGCGGCCACCGACGTCACCGGCATCAAGGACAGCACCCTGGACGACCTCACCTTCACGCTGCGCGTCGTCTTCCACGAGGGCGGCCACCGCCGCGCCGCCCGCCAGGGCATCGCCCACGCAGACCGAAGCGAAGGCTTCGAGTCCGCCCTCGACGACTTGGGAGGACACCTGCTCCACCTCCTACTCACCTCCCCCACACGCGGCCTGCCCCTGTTGGACGCCGCAGCCTGGAAGGGCCGTGTGCTGCCCGGCAGCGCCTACCTGGCCGACCCCGCTGAGCTGACACAGCTGCGGCACAAGCAACCGACCGCCCGCCAGATCCGCAAGGCCAAACAGCTGGCCCAGGCCCCCGAGCCACGCCGCCTCCTGGCCGAACTGGCCGAACTCCGCATGGCCCGCGTCCTAGCCCAGCAGGGCTTCACCAGCACAGACACAGCCATGCAGTCCATCGCACTGACCGCCGCGACCTTCCGAGTGCTCGCCAATCCGCACCCCGCGGGATACCGGCGCCCCGGAGGCTTCGCCTGCATCCCCGACTACCGCAAAGCGACCGCCCTGGCCGAACTCCTCGGCATCCACGCCCCCGTGCTCTACCTCGGACACATCGCGGTCGAAGGCCCCCTCTACAACGTCCGCCAGCACACCGACGGCACCGCTCCTCGCCCCTGGAACAAACCCCTGAGCACCCACATGCCCCAGGTCATCGAGGACCTACGCCGCCTGGGCGGCCCCTACGCAGATCAGGCAGACGCCATCCAGGCCCTCTCTTTGGGCCACACCCCCTACGATCCCGACGGCGCGTGGCTCCAGCCTGTCCTGGGCCTCCTGCACGCCGAACGCAACCGGCTCCTCGACTGACAGAGAATCCAGCGCCGGGCGGGCCTGGAGGCC
>NZ_JBHYJH010000256.1:0-9770 GCF_042740445.1 Streptomyces sp. NPDC059003
GGGTGGTTCTTTTTTGTTATAAGCACCCCGGGGCCCTGGTGGTGCTGGGGGGGTTTGCTCCCGGGTTCTATGTCCATGAACCGAGGGAGCAACCGCGTGGGGCCCTACAGCTTGGTCCAGGTGAACGCGACCTTGTCCCCCGCCTTGATGCGGAACTGGCAGCCGCCGACCGGCGTGGCCTGGCCGTTCACCGAGATGTTCCAGTAGGCCTCCTGGCCACCGGTCTTCCCGGCGATGGTCGAGACGAAGTAGTCGTCGAACGACGGGTACCAGGTGCCGTCCCAGGTGAAGCCCTTCTTCTTCGCGGCGTCGTCGAGGGCGGCCGTCGGGGTGGCGCCCGCGGTGGGGTTGGCGTCGTTGTTGGTGCCGTCGCACTTGTGGGTGCCGCCGGACGCGGTGGTGACGTTGTGGCCGGTGGTGGTGATGGAGCTGTTGTAGAGGGTGCTGTTGTTGGGGCCCTTGACGGTCAGGGTCACCTTGATGGGGGCGTTGGCGGCGGCCTTCACGGGCGCGGCCGCCTCCGCCACGGGGGTGACGGTGAGGGCGAGTCCCAGGGCGGAGGTGACGAGGGCGGCTCTTCGGGTGAGGGTCAGGGCCGAGGTCTTCTTCATGGGGTTCTCCTTGCTGGGTGTGGAGTTGAGGTTGATCGCAGAGATGGATCAGAGGGGCATGGATCAGGGGAGGGTGGGTCAGGGGGGCGCTCAGAGAGGGTGGATCAGGCGCGCGGCTCAGGACGTGCGGCGGCGCCTCGTCGCGAGGACCGTGGCCGCTCCGACCGCGACGAGGACGCCCGCGCCGCCCGCGAACGGCAGCGACGTGGTGCCGGTGGAGGCGAGGCTGCCGCCCGGGTTGCCGACGGGCTGGACTCCGGATCCGCCGACGTCACCGCCGCCGGTGGTGCCGGATCCGCCCGGACCGCCCTGCGGGGCGGGCGAGTTGCCCGCGTCGCCGCCGTCCGATCCGCCGGAGGCCGAGCCGGAGCCGCCGCCGTCACCGCCGCCGTCACCACCCCCGCTCGTGCCGCCGCCGTTGTCACCGCCCCCGCTCGCGCCACCGTCGCCGCCTCCGGAGCCGCCGGAGCCGCCGGACGTACCGCCGTCCGAACCGCCCCCGTCGGTACCACCGTTGTCACCGCCGCCCGACGTGCCGCCGTCCGCGTCGCACCGGATCGGTTCGAGCGCGTCGGCCGCGCCCTGCCCGTCGACCTGGGCGAGGGACGTGCCCGTGAGGGCGGGGACGACCTGGGCGGTGGCGCGCAGGGCCATGCCGTCGGCCTTCGGCTTGTCGTATCCGACCGCGCCCCGGTCGGCCTCGGGGGCCGCGCAGCCCACCTGGCGCGACCTGAGCCAGGCGACACCCTTGGCGGCCGCCTCGACGCGGCCTCCGGCGGCGAGCGCCTGGACGTCCAGGGCCGTGGAGTTGGAGTTGCCGGGCGGCGTGCCGAATCCGTTGTCGCGGAAGCTGCCGTCGGGCAGCTGCTGCTTCTGAAGCCAGTCGAGGCCGCGCTTGGCGTCGTCGAGGCGGCCCGCGCCGAGCAGGGCCTGGACGGCGAGGCCGGTGCTGTCGGTGTGGGACTTGCACTCGCTGCCGGTCTTGAAGCTCAGCGGATACCCGCCGTCCGCGCAGCGGGACTTGGCGAGGAAGTCGACGGCCTTGGCCTCAAGGCCGCCGGTGCGCTGGAGGGCGAGGACGGCCAGGGACTGGGTGAACTGGTTGGAGCCGTCGCCGGGCAGCTCGTCGGTGAAGCGGCCGTTCTCCTGCAGGCGCCCGGTGAGGATCTTCACCAGGTCGTGGCCGCCGAAGTTCCTCGGGTCGCGGTGCTCGATCGCGGCGACGAGCGCCAGCTTGGCGGTGCCGCCCGCGAACACCGCGCCCGGGGTGCCCTTGTTGATGTAGGCGCCCGCGTTGGCCTCCAGCCAGTCGGTGGCCTTCTTCTGGGTGGCACCGCCGGTGCCGGTCGCGGCGAGGCCCATGACGATGTCGGCGGTCAGGCCGTGGTCGCCCTTGGCGTTGCTGCCGTCGGTCAGCTTCGACGCCATCCAGGTGGCGGCGGCGTTCGCGGGGGACTTCGGGGCGGCGCTCGCCGCGGCCTCCGGGGCGGGGGCGGCCGGTTCAGCGTGGGCCGCGCCCGGCGGCAGCAGCACCGTGGCCAGCGCGGCCGCGGGTATCCCCGCCGCCGTTCTCAGCCGTAGGGACAGACGCATGGTGGGACTCCTTGCTGTTGCTGGAAGGGGAGGGCGTGAGCGTCACGGAGGCCCCGAAGGCGGCCCGGCGCGCCGCCCTGCGCAGGACGGCGAGGACGGCGGGGCCGAGCGTGACGATGGCGACGAGGTTGGTGAGCGCCCGGCCGGTGTCCCAGCCGAACGTGGACGTGACGAGCGTGAAGACGGCGAAGCGGTGCAGGTTCTCGCCGACGGACGCGCCCGCCACGAAGGAGAGGTCGGTGTCCGTGCCCGCGGTGAACGGCCAGAACCACATGTTCAGGAGGAAGCCGAAGGCGTACGCGACGACGATCCCGTACGCCGCGAGCAGGGCGATCTCGGCGCGGCCCGTCACCCGCCGGGGCAGCAGTCCCGCGCCGAGCCCGATCCACCCGGAGGCGATCATCTGGAACGGCAGCCAGGGCCCGACCCCCGCGGTCAGCAGCGCGGACGCGAACAGCGAGGTGCAGCCGAGCACGAAGCCGAACCCGGGCCCGAAGACCCGGCCCGCGAGGACGAGCAGGAAGAAGACGGTCTCGATGCCCGCCGTGCCCGCGCCGAGCGGCCTGAGCCCGGCGTTGACGGCGGACAGGACGCCCAGCATCGCCAGGGCCTTGGTGTCGATGCCGCCCGACGACATCTCGGCGAGCACGACGGCGAGCAGCACCGGCATCGTCAGGATGAAGATGAGCGGCGCGTCGGCGGTGTGCGCGGTCGCGGCCGGCCCGGGGGCGACGAACAGCGGCCAGAAGAACATGGCGAGGCCCGCGACGCTCGCGAGGGTGAGGACGACGGCGGTGCGCGCGCGGATCGGCAGCGCGGGCACCCGTGGGCGGCGGCTGCCGATGCGGCCCCGGAGGCTACTGATACGGCCTCGGCCGGTGCTCACACGGCCACGGCGGGTGCTCATACGGCCGCGGCGGGTCCTCATACGGCCGCGAAGGGTGCTCATACGGCCTCCAGTGCGGTGCGCACCTGCTCGACGGTGAGCCACTCCTGCGGGCTGAGCACCTTCGCGACCTGGGGCGCGAACGCGGGCGACGAGACGACCACGTCGGCCGTCGGCCCGTCGGCGACGGTCTCGCCCTCCGCCATGACGACGACGCGGTCGGCGGCGCGCGCGGTGAACTCCACGTCGTGCGTGGCGACCACGACGGCCCGGCCCTCGGCGGCCAAGCGCCGGATGACGCGGGTGAAGGCCTCCTTGGCGTGGTAGTCGAGGCCGCGCGTCGGCTCGTCGAGGAGGACCACGCCGGGCGCGGCGGCGAGCTGGACGGCCAGGACGAGGGCGAGCTGCTGGCCCTCCGACAGGTCGCGCGGGTGCCGCTCGCCGGGGATGCCGGGCGCGAGCGAGTCGAGCAGCGCGCGGCAGGTGCCGTCGGCGGCGTCCGACTCGCGGTCGGCCTGCGCGCACTCGGCGTCGACGGTGTGCAGGTACAGCAGGTCGCTCGCGGTCTGCGGGACGAGTCCGACGAGCGCGCGGGCCTTGCGGGCCGCCACCTTGCCGGGGTCGGTGCCGCGCACGTCGACGCGGCCCGAGCGGCGGGGGCCCGAGCCCTGGAGCGCCCAGAGCAGCGACGACTTGCCCGAGCCGTTGCGGCCCATGAGGGCGGTGACCTCGCCGCCCGCGAGGTCCAGGTCCAGCTCGCGTACGGCGACGGTGTCGGCGTACGCGACGGTGATCCGGCGGGCGGACAGGGCCGGTTCGCCGCGCGCGGCCGCGGGCGTTGCGGGGGTGCGGCCGGTGAGGCGGGTGCGCAGGTCGGGGGCGCGGCGGCGGGCGTCGCGCACGGACAGCGGCAGCGGCTCCCAGCCCGCGAGCCGCCCGAGGTGGACGACGGGCGGCGCGACGTCGCTGTCGCGCATCAGCTCGGCGGGGTCGCCCTCGCGGACGTGCCCGTCGCCCGTCACCTGCACGAGCCGGTCGGCGTACTGCAGGACCCGCTCCATGCGGTGCTCGGCGACCAGGACCGTGGTGCCGAGGTCGTGGACGAGCCGGGTGATCGCGGCGAGCACGTCCTCGGCGGCGGTGGGGTCGAGCGCGGACGTCGGCTCGTCGAGGACCAGGACCTTCGGGTGGGCGGTGAGGACGGAGCCGATGGCGACGCGCTGCTGCTGGCCGCCGGAGAGGCCGCGCAGGGCGCGGTGGCGCAGGTCCGCGATGCCGAGCAGGTCCAGGGTCTCCTCGACGCGCTTGCGCATCACCGCCGCGGGGACGGCCAACTGCTCCATGCCGTACGCGAGTTCCTCCTCGACGGTGTCGGTCACGAACCCGGCCAGCGGGTCCTGGCCGACGACGCCGACGACGTGGGCGAACTCCTGCGGCGGCACGTCGGCGGTGCTGACGCCGTCGACGCTGACGCGGCCCTGGAGGTGGCCGCCGGTGAAGTGCGGCACGAGGCCGTTGACGGCGCCGAGCAGCGTGGACTTGCCGACGCCGGTGCGCCCGGTGACGAGGCACAGCTCGCCCTCGCCGACGTGCAGGGTGACGTCGCGCAGGGCGGGCGCGCCCGTGTCCGGGTAGGTGAAGGTGACGTGGTCGAAGCGGATCACGCGGTGGCCTCTCTGCCCGGTGCGGTGGCGCGGGGCGGCGCGGGGGCGAGCCACGCCGGGAGGGCACCGGCCACGGCGGCGAGCGCGGGCAGCGCGGTCACTTCGGGCCAGGCCGGCGGGGACAGCGAGGGGTAGAGCGACGCGGCGTCGGTGCGGGACACCACGTACATCAGGACGGCGGCGCCGACGCCGGACGCGGCGACGGCCCACTCGGCGCCGCGCCACGGGTCGGGCCGGTACGTGCTGCGCCTGACGCGCCGGCCGCCGAGGACGAACCCGCACCCGGCCAGGGCGAGTCCGGCGAGCAGCAGCGGTGTGCCGAGGTAGAACGGCGTGCTCGCGCCCATCGCGCCGTAGAGCCCGCCACACACGCCGAGCAGCCCGGCGATGACCAGGGTGCCGGTGAACAGCCGGGTGCGCGGGGCGACGCGGCCGGTGTGGCCGTAGCCGTGCGAGGCCATCGCGGCGGCCAGGGCGAGGGAGCGGTTCATGGCGTCCTCGAGGACCGGGATGACGATGCCGCGCAGCGCGCCGATGCCGCGTACGCCCTTCCTGGCCACGCCGCCGCGCAGCAGCCTGGCCCGGCGCACCCGCTGCACGCTCTCGACGAGCTGCGGTGCGACGGTGAGCGTGACGACGACGGACGTGCCGACCTCGTACAGCGCGCCGGGCAGCGCCTTGAGCATCCGCTTGGGGTTGGCGAGCGCGTTGGCGGCGCCGACGCACACCACCATGGTGGCCAGACGCAGACCGTCGTACAGGCCGCCGAGCAGCTGTTCGGCGGCCACCGGGCCGAACAGGCGGACCCCCGCGGCCCATGCGGGCAGCGGGATCTGCGGCAGGGTGAACAGGACCGTGTCGCCCTGGCCGCCGCCGAAGACGATCCGGAAGGCGACGCGCATCACGACGATGAACGCGCCGAGGCTCAGATACATCCGGAAGGCGAGGGCCCACGGGGCGTCGTCGCGCCGCTGGGCGACCACGAATCCGACCGCGGACAGGATCAGGACGAGCAGCACGGGGTTGGCGGTGCGGCTCGCCGTGGCGGCCATGCCGAGCGCCCACAGCCACCACGCGCCCGGGTGCACCGCGCGGGCCGGAGCGGTCACGGCGTGGTGTCCGCGCCGCGGGAACGGCGGCGCCAGGCCGTCACTCCTCCGGCGGCCGCGAGGGCCACGGCGGCCGCCCCGCCGACGACCGTGCCCATGGGCACGCCCTTGTCCTTGCTGGCCTGCACGGTCCGCTGGTCCTCGCCACCGGTCCAGTCGGCGGCTTCGGTCGGGGTGGGCGCGGGGCCGGAACGTCCGGACGGGGAGGGCGGGTTGGGCTTCTTGCCGCCGGTGTCCTTGGTGTCGCTCCCCTTGCCCTTCTTGGACTTCTTGGACTTCTTGGACTTCTTGGATTTCTCGGGCTTCTTGTCCTGCCCACCGTGCCTGTCGCCCTTGGCTCCGGGCGGCGGCTCCAGGCCGCCGCCGTCGGCGGGAGGCCGTGCGCCGTTGCCGTCGCCGGGGCTCTCGGGCGGTGCGGGGCGGCCCGGCGCGTCGGGGGCCCCGTGGTCCGAGCCACCGCCGCCCGGACGGCCACCGCCGCCCCCTCCTCCCGGGCGCCCGCCGCCACCGGTCCCGGGAGCGGTCGACGGCCGCCGGGGCGCGACGCGCGGTGCCGGGGCCCGGCCCTCGCTCCGGTTGAGGGAGAACGACCAGCCCTCGAAGCTGCCCTTGGGCGGGGTGCGGTAGGTGGCGCCGTACTGGCTGTAGGTCCAGCGGCCGCCGTTGGACGCGTGCCAGTACGACCAGTACGCCTTGGTCGGCGGGGTGTCGATGCACGGCTCGCGTTCGGTGCCCGGCTTGCCCTCCAGGCGGCAGATGAACGACTCGCCCCAGCGGTTGGTGCCGGTGACGTCGATGCCCGCGTCCTTCAGGGCGGCGAGGCCGGTCTCCTGGGAGCCCACCGCGCAGCGCACGATGGTGGTCCCGCCCAGTTCCCGGAAGTCGACGACGACGGTGACGCCGTTGCCGTTCGGGCAGAAGCCCGGGCGGCCGCGGCCGGTGTCCACCGCGGACGCGGGGGCGGCCCGGCCGAGCCCGAGCCCGGCCGTCGCGAGCAGCAGCCCGAGCAGGGCGGCGAACGTCCGTCTCGCACCGGCCATTTCAAGTGCCCTTCGGCTCGGGGCCCGCACCGGGACCCCGCGCACCGCCGCTCCCGGTGCCGCGCGGACGGACCGCGTCGCACGAACAGACCCCTGACGCGCGTTCCGAACGGAAGCGGCAGGGGCCGAAGAACCGGTGCAGGGCTCAGGGCTCCACGCTGCAGACCATGACAGTGAGAAGCAGTGCACGTAGCGCGCCGGGCGGCCCGACTCGCAGCGACGCCTGAGCGCGCTGCACACGGTTGCAGGTCAGTGCCGGATTCCCACCGGCTTTCCCCAGTCGCGTACGCATGAAGTTGTCGAAGGTGTCCGCCCCCGCCACAGCGGGAGCACGCGCATCGTAGGCCCGGTTTGTTGAAACGCGCCAGGGTTTGCGGCCTGTGACTCCGGCCACCGCGCGGTCAGCGCTGGTACAGGCCCACGAGGGTGCCGCTGCCCACGTGCTGGCGGTCGACGGCGGCGTGCACCTCGTCCGCCGTCGCGTCCTCGGGGAGCGACACCGGCGCCGGGAGGGCGTAGAGGCGGAAGAAGTACCGGTGCGGCTCGTCGCCCGCCGGAGGGTGCGGGCCGCTCCAGCCGTCCTCGCCGAAGTCGTTGCGGTGCACGTGCGCGGGCGGCTGCGGCGCACCGGCGTCGAGGCCCTCGACGCGCGGGTCGAGCCCGGTCATGAGCCAGTGGACGAAGGTCCCTTGCGGCGCGTCGGGGTCCTCGCACAGGAGCACCAGCTCCGCCGCGTCGTCCGGCACTCCGGACCAGGTCAGCGGCGGTGGGACGTTGTCGCCCTCCCGTGCGTGGCGCGGCGGGATCGGGGCGTGGTCGTGGAACGCGGAGCTCTTGAGTTCGATGTCGGTCATGCGCGCCGCAGTACCCACGTACGGGCCCGGCATGCACACGGTCGCCCCCAGGGGCGCGCAGTCACTCAGCGGCGCAGCTTCACCTTCGACAGCGCGGCCACGCCGAGGGCGGCGAGCGCGACCTGGATGAGGCACTCGGCCCAGTCGACGCCTTCCGTGTCGGCCACGTCCAGGCCCGACGCGATGGCCGTGCCGACGAGTGCCGCCACGATGCCGACGACGACGGTCCACAGGATGCCGATGCGCTGCCGTCCCGGTACGGCGAGGCGGCCGAGCACCCCGATGACGGCGCCGATCAGGATCGCGCTGATGAGTCCCGAAATCTCCATCACTGCCCCTTGCTAGCAGTATCTCTCGACGGTGGGCCTCGACGGTGGGCCCTGACTTCGGGCGCGAGCGCGAGAGGCCCGCGCCCAAAGCACCTCACTCCCCGTGGCCTCCCAGCCGCCGCACCGGGTCCCCCGGGCCCGTGACCGCAAACACGCCGCGCGCCGCGCGCGGCCGACTTGCTCCGCGGCGGCCGGGGTACTCGTCGTCCGCCCGGCTCACCGAGCCGGCACCACCCGGCCCCTACGGCACTGTGAGGCGGACCATGGCCATCGTCGACACCTGCATCCTCGTCCTCGACTCCGGCGAGCCGGAGCAACTCGCCGCGTTCTACGGCGGGCTGCTGGGCGGTGACGTCGACTTCAACCCACGGGACGACCGGTTCGAGATCACCGGCGAGTCCGGTACGCGCATGGGCTTCCGCCGCGACACGGGGTTCACGCCGCCGAGCTGGCCGCGGCCCGACGACTCCCACCAGACGCACCTCGAACTCCTCGTCCCCAAGGGGGACATGGACGCCGCGGAGCGCGAGGTCATCTCCGGGGGCGCACGGCCCATCGACACCAATCCGCAGGGCGGCGGTGCGGACGTACGGCTGTACTCGGACCCGGCCGGGCACACCTTCGCGCTCCGGGAAGGAGGGTCGCAGTGAGGGAACTCGCCGCTCAGCACGGGCCCGCGCTCGCCGCGTTCGCGCTCGGTCTCCTGGTCGCCGGGGCACTGACGTGGGCCGTCTGGCTCGGCATCCGGGTCCGCAGGCGGGAGCCGCCCCGGCCGCGCCCCGAGGAACAGCCGCGGCTGCCGGACGGCGGCCCCGTCCGCGAGGTCCGGGAGCACCGCGAGCCCGAAGAGGTGCCGACGGACGGCCCGCCGCTGACTCCCCATCAGCTCAAGGGACGGGGCACCACGGGCAGCAAACGCGGCGGGCCGCAGCAGGACGAGCACTGACGCCCCCGGCCCCACCGGACGGCGGCGCGGTCGCCGCCCGCAACCTCCTCGCAACGTCCCGGGGCGTTGACTGGGGCGACCGCGTCCGCAGCGGTCCCGTGACCGCGTATCCGGAGGAGACCGAGCGCCCATGGCCGACACCGCGCCCACGCCTGATCCCCCGCGCGTCGAGCTGACCCCCGCCGCCGCTGACCTGGTGCGGCGCCTCAGTGAGTCCCACGGGCCGCTGATGTTCCATCAGTCGGGCGGCTGCTGCGACGGCAGCGCGCCCATGTGCTACCCGGACGGCGAGTTCCGCACGGGTGACTCCGACGTGCTGCTCGCGTCGCTCGCCGTGGACGGCGTGGCGGAGCCGGTACGGTTCTGGATGTCCAGGAGCCAGTACGCGGTGTGGAGCCACACCCGGCTCATCGTCGACGTGGTCGAGGGGCGCGGCAGCGGCTTCTCGCTGGAGGCTCCCGAGGGTGTACGTTTCCTCATCCGTTCCCGGCTCGTCGGCACCTAGCCGCGCCGTCTGGTCAACTCCCCTTGCCACTGCCACAGTTGGACGGCCCATCCGACGCGAGGGGGGACTGTGACGCGACGTACGCACCAGGGTGCGCGGCAGAGTACGCAGCCACGACAGAGACGCACGCGGTTCGCCGGACGGTTCAGAGCGGCCAGAGGGGCGCTCGCCGCCGTGACGGCTCTCGGCACGCTGGCCGGTGCCGCTCTTCTCGGATCCTCAACGCCCAGCCG
>NZ_JBHYJH010000257.1:0-9766 GCF_042740445.1 Streptomyces sp. NPDC059003
GGGTCCTAGGGGCGGAGCCCCTAGTTTCGGGAAGGGGTGGGACTGGGGCGCCCCCCGCGAGGAAAGCATTTCGCGGGCACCCTCGCGCGCCCCATAGGATTGGGCATCAAACCCATCACGCTCACCCCAGAGGATCGCTGCATGCCTGGCATCACGCGCGAGGAGGTCGCCCACCTCGCCCGCCTTGCACGTCTGGAGCTGAAGGACGAAGAGCTCGACCACTTCGCCGGACAGCTCGACGACATCATCGGCGCGGTCGCCCGCGTCTCGGAGGTCGCCGACCAAGACGTACCGCCGACCTCCCACCCGCTGCCGCTGACGAACGTCATGCGCGCGGACGAGGTCCGTCCGTCGCTCACCCCCGAGCAGGCGCTCTCGGGCGCCCCGGCCCAGGAGCAGCAGCGTTTCAAGGTGCCGCAGATCCTGGGGGAGGACTAACCCACCATGACGGACATCATCAAGCTCACCGCCGCCGAGATCGCGGCGAGGATCGCGTCCGGCGAGCTCACCGCCGTCGAGGTCACCGAGGCCCACCTGGCCCGGATCGACGCCGTCGACGAGAAGGTGCACGCCTTCCTGCACGTGGACAGGGAGGGCGCGCTCGCGCAGGCGCGCGCCGTCGACGAGAAGCGGGCGCGGGGCGAGAAGCTCGGCCCGCTCGCGGGCGTGCCGATCGCGCTGAAGGACATCTTCACCACCGAGGGGGTCCCGACCACGGTCGGTTCCAAGATCCTCGAAGGGTGGATCCCGCCGTACGACGCGACGGTCACCCAGCGGCTCAAGGCCGCCGACGTCGTCATCCTCGGCAAGACCAACATGGACGAGTTCGCCATGGGGTCCAGCACCGAGAACAGCGCGTACGGCCCGACGGGCAACCCGTGGGACCTGACCCGCATCCCGGGCGGCTCGGGCGGCGGCTCGTCCGCGTCCCTCGCCGCGTACGAGGCCCCGCTGGCCATCGGCACGGACACCGGCGGCTCGATCCGCCAGCCCGCGGCCGTCACCGGCACGGTCGGCGTGAAGCCGACGTACGGCGGCGTCTCGCGGTACGGCATGGTGGCCTTCTCCAGCTCCCTCGACCAGGGCGGCCCGTGCGCCCGCACGGTGCTCGACGCGGCGCTCCTGCACGAGGTCATCGCCGGGCACGACCCGCTCGACTCCACCTCCATCGACGCCCCGGTGCCCGCGGTCGTCGAGGCCGCCCGCAACGGCAGCGTCCAGGGGATGCGCGTCGGCGTCGTCAAGCAGTTCCGCGGCGAGGGCTACCAGGCCGGTGTCGTGCAGCGCTTCGACGAGTCGGTGGCGCTGCTCAAGGAGCTGGGCGCGGAGATCGTCGAGCTGGACTGCCCCTCCTTCGACCTGGCCCTGTCCGCGTACTACCTGATCGCGCCGTCCGAGTGCTCGTCGAACCTGGCCCGGTTCGACGCCATGCGCTACGGCCTGCGCGTCGGCGACGACGGCACCAGGTCCGCGGAGGACGTCACCGCGCTCACCCGTGAGGCCGGCTTCGGCGACGAGGTCAAGCGCCGCGTCATGCTCGGCACGTACGCGCTGAGCTCCGGCTACTACGACGCGTACTACGGCTCCGCCCAGAAGGTCCGCACGCTCATCACGCGCGACTTCGAGAAGGCCTTCGAGCAGGTCGACGTGATCGTCTCGCCGACGACGCCGACCACGGCCTTCCCGATCGGCGAGCGCGCGGACGACCCGATGGCGATGTACCTGGCCGACCTGTGCACCATCCCGACGAACCTGGCGGGCAACGCCGCCATGTCGCTGCCCTGCGGCCTCGCGCCGGAGGACGGCCTGCCGGTCGGGCTGCAGATCATCGCCCCCGCCATGAAGGACGACCGCCTCTACAAGGTGGGCGCCGCCGTCGAGGCCGCCTTCGTGGAAAAGTGGGGCCACCCGCTCCTCGAGGAGGCTCCGTCGCTGTGAGCAAGGCGTTGACCAAGGCCAAGGGCTTCAAGAAGTCCAAGACCGGTACGTATCTGTCCATCGGCACCACCGCGTTCGGTGCGCTGAGCACGCTCAAGCAGGTCAAGAAGGCCCGTGCCGAGCACGACACGCTGCAGCTCGTCGACGCCGTCGTGTCGGCGGCCGCCATCGTCACGGGCATCGCCCTCCTGGTGCGCGAGCTCAAGCGCATCGGCGACGACGACGTTCTGCTCGGCTGAGAGGGAAGTTCCAACACCGTGACTGCCACGACCACCCCCGAGCTGCTGTCGTACGAGGACGCACTCGCGTCGTACGACCCGGTCATGGGCCTCGAGGTCCATGTCGAGCTCGGCACCAAGACGAAGATGTTCTGCGGCTGCTCCACCGAGCTGAAGCAGGACGCCAACTCGCAGACCTGCCCGACCTGCCTCGGCCTGCCCGGCGCCCTGCCGGTCGTCAACGCCGTCGGCGTCGAGTCCGCGATCAAGATCGGTCTTGCGCTGCACTGCGAGATCGCCGAGTGGTGCCGCTTCGCCCGGAAGAACTACTTCTATCCGGACATGCCGAAGAACTTCCAGACCTCCCAGTACGACGAGCCGATCGCCTTCAACGGCTATCTGGACGTCCAGCTGGAGGACGGCGAGGTCTTCCGCGTGGAGATCGAGCGCGCCCACATGGAGGAGGACACCGGCAAGTCGACGCACGTCGGCGGCGCCACCGGCCGCATCCACGGCGCGTCCCACTCCCTGCTCGACTACAACCGCGCGGGCATCCCCCTCATCGAGATCGTCACCAAGCCGATCGAGGGCGCGGGCGAGCGCGCCCCCGAGGTCGCCAAGGCGTACGTCGCCGAGCTGCGCGAGCTCATCAAGGCGCTCGGCGTCTCCGAGGCCCGCATGGAGCAGGGCCAGATGCGCTGCGACGTGAACCTCTCCCTGCGCCCCAACGGCACGGAGAAGTTCGGCACGCGCTCCGAGACGAAGAACGTGAACTCGCTGCGCTCGGTCGAGCGGGCCGCGCGGTACGAGATCCAGCGGCACGCGGCCGTGCTCTCGTCCGGGGGCACGATCATCCAGGAGACCCGCCACTTCCACGAGGACGACGGTTCGACCACGTCGGGCCGCGTCAAGGAGGAGGCGGAGGACTACCGCTACTTCCCGGAGCCGGACCTGGTGCCGGTGGCCCCGTCCCGCGCGTGGGTCGAGGAGCTGCGGGGCACCCTGCCCGAGCTGCCGCGCCTGCGCCGCAACCGGCTGCGTGAGGAGTGGGGCGTCAGCGCCCACGACATGCAGTCGATCCTCAACGCGGGCGCGGTCGACCTGATCGTCGCCACGACCGACGCGGGCGCCCCCGCCGACCAGGCCCGCAAGTGGTGGATGGGCGAACTCGCCCGGAACGCCAACGAGTCGGGCGTCGCCCTGGAGGAGCTGGCCATCACGCCGGCGCAGGTGGCCCGCGTGTGCGAGCTCGTCGCCTCCGGCGATCTGAACGACAAGCTGGCGCGCCAGGTCATCGACGGCGTGCTCAAGGGCGAGGGCGACCCGGACGCGGTCGTCGAGAAGCGCGGCCTGAAGGTCGTCTCGGACGAGGGCGCGCTGTCCACCGCCGTGGACGAGGCCATCGCCGGCAACCCGGGCGTCGCGGACAAGATCCGCGGCGGCAAGGTGGCGGCGGCCGGTGCCCTCGTGGGCGCGGTCATGAAGGCCACCCGGGGCCAGGCCGACGCGGCCCGCGTCAAGGAGCTCATCCTGGAGAAGCTGGGCGTCGAGGGCTGACCTCGCGTCATCTCCGTACAGAGGGGCGCCGCATCCGTCAGGGTGCGGCGCCCTTTTTGCGTACCGGAACGGGTGCGCGCGCCGACGTCCGCAGGGACGTTCACCCCGACTTCGGTCCTCGGCCTTCCCAGAGAAACCGGGATTCACTACCGTCCCAGCTCAGCAGACCAATGGATCACCGGACAACCATTGGGTGTCGACGGGAGGTTGGGCGTGGCAGCGGAGATTTCGCGCAGGCGGCTGATGGCGGTGGGCGGTGGCGCTCTGGGGGCCGCCGCGGTGGGTTCCTTCCTGCCGCCGTCCCTTCAGGAGGCCGTCGCCGCCGGGCAGGCGCCGCCGAAGGGCGGGCTCGACGCGATCGAGCACGTCGTGATCCTGATGCAGGAGAACCGGTCCTTCGACCACTACTTCGGCAGCCTGCGCGGCGTACGCGGCTTCTCCGACCGCAACGCCCTCACGCTGCCCGGCGGCAAGAGCGTGTTCGAACAGCCCGGGCCGCTGCGCACGGTCCTGCCGTTCCCGGTGCGCGAGGCCGCCGCCACGCAGAAGAAGGACCTCCAGTACATCGGCGCCCTCGACCACTCCTGGAAGGGCGGCGCCAAGGCGTGGCGCGACGGGTGGATGGACGGCTGGGTGACGGCCAAGACCGCCGCCACGATGGCGTACTACACCCGCGAGGACATCCCGCTCCACTACGAACTCGCCGACACCTTCACCGTCTGCGACGCCTACCACTCGTCCATCCACACCTCCACCAGCCCCAACCGCAACCACCTGTGGAGCGGCAGGACGGGCTTCGAGGCGAGCGGCAAGCGGGCCGTCGACAACGACGCCTACGACGAGGGCAGACACCCCGGATACGGCTGGGGCACGTACGCCGAGCGCCTGGAGAAGGCGGGGATCAGCTGGCAGACGTACACGGAGTGGGAGAACTTCACCGACAACCAGATCGAGTTCTTCACCACCTTCAAGGCGATCGCCCGCAAGGCCCTGGCCAAGACTCCGTACACGTTCATGGAGGCCTTCTACGCCCAGGTCAGGGACGCCAAGGACGAGGCGGAGCGGGGCAAGCTGCTCGCCGCCCTGGACGAGGGCGTGGCGACGCTGAGCCGGCGCGAGCGGTCGCTGTTCGAACGGGGCCTGCGGCGCGTGCCGACCGGGAAGCTCGCCGACGAGTTCGCCGCCGACGTCGCGAACGGCAAGCTGGCGAAGGTCAGTTACCTGGTGCCGTCCGCCCTGGACTCCGAGCACCCCTCCGTCTCCTCACCGATCCACAGCGCCACCATCGTCTACAAGGTCCTGGACGCGCTCGCCTCGCACCCGCACGTGTGGCGCCGCACCGCCGTCTTCATCAACTACGACGAGAACGACGGCTTCTTCGACCACGTGCCGCCGCCCGTGCCGGGCGTCGACGACAAGGAGGAGCGCTGGGAGGGGCTGCCGACGGGGCTCGGGGCGCGCGTGCCGATGCTCGTCGTGTCGCCGTGGACCGTCGGCGGCTACGTCTGCTCCGAGGTCTTCGACCACACCTCCGTCGTGCGCTTCCTGGAGAAGTGGACGGGCGTGCGCGAGCCCAACATCAGCGCCTGGCGGCGGCAGGTCACCGGCGACCTCACCGGCGCCTTCGACTTCCACCGGGGCCACCGGCAGCCGGAGGTCGAGCGCCCCGGGACCATCCCGGAGTTCAGCGGCCGCTGGCAGCCGCAGCCGCCCGCGCGGCAGACCATGCCGCGCCAGGAGCCGGGCACCCGCAGGGCGCGCCCCCTGCCGTACCAGCCGGACGCCGACGCCAGGCCCGCCAAGGACGGCACGCTCAAGGTGCGCCTGCGCAACGGCGGCCGGCGCAGCGCGCACTTCGCGCTCTACCCGTACGCGGGGGAGTACGCGATCCCGCAGCACCAGGACGTCGTGCACGACGGCGCGTGGTCCGTGCCCGTGCGGGGTGACTCCTATCACTTCACGGTCACCGGGCCGAACGGATTCCGCCGCGAATTCGCGGGACAGAAGGCAGGCACGGCCGCCCTGTCCTCGGCGATCACCCGGCGCGAGCTCCACGTCACGCTGGCCAACCGGGGCACGAAGCCGCTGGTCTTCACCGTCAGGCCGCTCGGATACGTCGAGGAGGCGGAGGTCGGGCGGCGGAGCAGGACCGTGCGGATCAAGGCGGGCAGCAGCCGCACCATCGCCTGGCAGACGGGCGACGAGCGCGGCTGGTACGACATCGAGGTCACGGCGGAGGGCGACGGCGCCTTCCGGCGGCGCCTGATGGGCCACATCGAGAACGGCCGCGCCAGCGTCTCCGGGTGAACGCCGAAGGGTAGCGGGGCGCTTGTGCTCTTGTGAGTAAGGCCACGAAAGGGACTAAGGATCTCCAAGGGCTGTCAGAGTGGCTCCGCATGGCCCATCCCGGTCATGTCGTCGCACAAGCGGCGACATGATCTTTACCTGCCCATGCGGATCAAGTAGTACTGAAAGCAGTAGACGTGTTCTTTACGGGTCACTCCGACGCTTCCCGGCTGTTCCCGCTGAAGATCCGCGCATGACTCAGGGAGCCAGTCCGTGGCAGTACTCGCCCGGTGGTGCGTCAGGCACCGACTCGTCGTCGTTCTGCTCTGGCTCCTCGCACTCGGCACCACCGCGGCCGGCGCCGCCGTCGCCGGATCGGCGTACTCGAACAACTACGAGGTGCCCGGCACCGAGTCCGACCGCGCGACCCGCCTGCTGAACGACGGCTTCCCCGCCCTCAGCGGCGACAGCGACACCGTCGTCTGGCACACCTCCCAGAACGAGTCGGTGCGGTCCGCCGCCGTCGAGCGGACCATGACCGAGACGCTCGACAAGATCGCCGAGCTGCCCGGCGTGGCCTCCGTCACCAGCCCGTACACCGAGCGCGGCGACGACCGGATCAGCGAGGACAGCCGCACCGCGTACGCCACGGTCACCTTCCGTGAGCAGCTCGACTCCCTCGACAGGGCGGACGCGCAAGCCGTCGTCGACACCGCGAAGGCCGCCGCCACGGACGGCCTCGACGTGGCGCTCGGCGGCGGCGCCATCGGGCTCACCGAGTCCAAGAGCGCCAAGACCGCCGAGATCGTCGGCGTCGCCGTGGCCGCCGTGGTCCTGTTCCTCGCCTTCGGCTCCCTGGCCGCGTCGCTGCTGCCCATAGCCACGGCGGTCGTCTCCGTCGGCACGGCGTACGCGGGCATCGTGCTGCTCGGCCACGTCATGACGGTCGCCGACTTCGCGCCGATGCTCGGCACGCTCATCGGGCTCGGCGTCGGCATCGACTACGCCCTCTTCATCGTCACCCGGCACCGCAGAGGCCTCAAACAGGGCCTCCCCGTCGCCGTCGCCGCGGAGCGGGCCGTCGCCACCACCGGCCGCGCCGTCGTCTTCGCGGGCGCCACCGTGTGCATCGCGCTGCTCGGCATGCTGATCCTGCGCCTGAGCTTCCTCAACGGCGTCGCCATCGCCGCGTCCCTGACCGTGGTCCTCACGGTCGCCGCGTCCGTGACCCTGCTGCCCGCCCTGCTCTCCTTCATCGGCCCGCGCGCGCTCAGCCGCCGCGAGCGGCGCGGCCTCGCCGAGCGCGGCCCGGAGCCGGAGGTGCCCACCGGGCTCGCCGCGCGCTGGTCGGCGTTCGTGGAGCGGCACCCGAAGCTGCTCGGCGCCCTCGCCGTCGTGGTCATCGCGCTCCTCGCCCTGCCCACGCTCTCCCTGCGCCTCGGCACCTCCGACCAGGGCAACAACCCGTCGGCCTCGACCACCCGACAGGCCTACGACCTGCTCGCCGACGGCTTCGGCCCCGGCGTCAACGGCCCCCTCACCCTCGTCACGGAGGTGGGCGGCGCCCAGGACCGCCTCGCCCTCGCCGACCTCGCCGAGACGCTCCGGACCACGCCGGGCGTGGCCACGGTGAGCCCGGTGACGTACGACGACGGCGGCAGCGCCGCGTTCCTCACCGTCGTGCCGGACTCCGCGCCCCAGTCGAAGCAGACCAGCGACCTGGTCGACCGGCTGCGCGGCGACGTGCTCCCGCGCGCCGAGACCGGCACCTCGCTCGACCTGCACGTCGGCGGCGTGACGGCGGGCTACGACGACTTCGCCGAGATCATCGTCGGCAAGCTGCCGCTGTTCGTGGGCGTCGTCATCGGCCTCGGCTGTGTCCTGCTCCTGCTCGCCTTCCGGTCGGTCGGCATCCCGCTGAAGGCCGCCGTGATGAACGTGGCCGCGGTCGCGGCGGCGTTCGGCGTCGTGGTGGCGGTGTTCCAGTGGGGCTGGGGCAGCGAGCTGATGGGCCTCGGCAGAGCAGGACCCATCGAGCCCTTCCTGCCCGTGATCATGGTGTCGGTGCTCTTCGGGCTCTCCATGGACTACCAGGTCTTCCTGGTCAGCAGGATGTACGAGGAGTGGCTCGAGACCGGCGACAACCGCGTCGCCGTACGCGTCGGCCTCGCCGAGACCAGCCGCGTGATCAACTCCGCCGCCGTCATCATGATCTCGGTGTTCCTGGCGTTCGTGCTCAGCGGGGACCGGGTGATCGCGATGTTCGGCATCGCCCTCGCGGCCGCCGTCGCGCTCGACGCGTTCGTGCTGCGCACCCTGCTCGTGCCCGCCCTCATGCACATGCTCGGCGGCGCCAACTGGTGGCTGCCGCGCAGCCTGGACCGCTGGCTGCCCCGCATCAGTATTGAGGTGCCCGAGTGCCGGACACGTGCGAAGATCCCCGCACTGCGTGAGCCGGAAGCGGCCCACGTGCCGCAGGAAGAGCTCAAGAGCGTTTAGGGAGCGGGATGTTCGCGATATCCGTGGGGGAAGGGGCCGTGCTGCGCCCGCTGGAGCCGTGGCAGGCCGAGGAGTACCGGGAGCACGCGGTCCGGGCCCGGGAGTACGCCGGACCCTGGGTGCCGTCGGTCGACAAGGCGGCGACCGGTCTCGACGCGGCACGGGAGGTCCTCCAGTCCTTCGCCGACCGGCAGGCCGCCGACACCGGGCGCCTGTACGGCATCTGGCTCGACGGCACGCTCGTCGGCGGCGTGCTCTTCCGCGTCTTCGACACGGCCACCGAGTCCTGTGAGGTCGGCGTCTGGCTCGAACCCTCCGCCGCGGGGCGCGGGCTCGTCAGCACGGCCTGCCGCGTCCTCATCGACTGGGCCGTCGACCAGCGCGGCATGCACCGCGTGGAGTGGATGGTCTCCTCGCGCAACGACCGCAGCAAGAACCTGGCGAAGCGGCTCGGCTTCGTACGGGACGGCGTGCTGCGGGAGAGCTTCCCCTGGCAGGGCATCCGGCACGACATGGAGGTCTGGTCGGTGCTCGCGCCGGAGTGGCGCCGGGCGCGCGCTCAGGCGTGAGGCGTTAAGGGGGCTCTCAGACTCCGTCCGTACGGTGCGGAGGCATGGGAACGAAGAGTGTTGACGAGGCCGGGGCCGAGGCCCCGGCTGAGGCCGAGGCAGGCGTCGAGGCGGCGGAGGCGGAGGCCGAGGCCGACGCGGGGACCGACGAGGTCGGCGCGGAGGCCGATGAGCCCGAGCTCGAGCCCGCGAAGTCCGACGGGGTCGGGCAGGGAGCGGCGGCCGTCGTCGCCGCCGCGCTCGGCGTGGTGGGGCTCAGCGGCGGGTGGATCGGGACCGTCGCGTCGGCGCGGGAGTCCCTGATCGGGCAGCTGAACACCTCGCAGGGCGCGGGGGTGGCGCGGCAGGTCCAGGAGGTCTACGGCGACTCCTGGAAGACCACCGCGCTGGTCGGGGGCCTCTTCGCCGTCGCGGCCCTCGTCGTGGGCGCCGGCGTGCTCCTCCGCCCCGCCTTCGGCGCCCCGGACCGGGTCCAGGCGCCCTGGATCAAGTCGGTGGCGTGGGCCGGGGTGACCCTGGGAGCGGTGGGCCTCGTCCTTGCGGTACTGAAGTACGGCAACGTCATCCTGGACTTGCCGTCGACCACGTGACCGTTGCTTCTCCCACCCACCCGCCCTTCTCCTGAGGGCTCCGCCCCCAGACCCCCTTATCTCCGGCCTTCGGCCTCGTCCTCAAGCGCCGGACGGGCTATTTCCAGCC
>NZ_JBHYJH010000258.1:0-9692 GCF_042740445.1 Streptomyces sp. NPDC059003
AGAAGGGGTCCTAGGGGCGGAGCCCCTAGTTTCGGGAAGGGGCGGGATTGGGGAGCACCGCGCTAGCCCAACGCCGGCACCACACACTCCACCAAGAACGGCCCCCCTTCCCCCACCCCCCGCTCCACCAACCCCGCAAACCCCTCCACAGTCGAGGCTCGCCCCCCGGGCACCCCCATCCCCCGAGCCAACCCCACAAAGTCGATCTCGGGCCGCCCAAGGTCGAAAAGGTCCCGCCCCGCAGCCCCCACACCCGCCCCCATCATCGTCTGCTCAAGCCCGAGAATCGCGTACGCCCGATTGCTGAAGACGACGACGGTGACGTCGAGCCCCTCCCGAGCCATGCTCCACAGCGCGGGAAGGACGTACATCGCGGCCCCGTCGGCGACGAGCGCGACGACGGGCCGCTCCGGTACGGCGACGGCGGCGCCCACGGCCAGCGGAAGCCCCGTCCCGAGGGCTCCGCCGGTGAGGGTGAGCCAGTCGTGGGGCGGGGCCCCGGCGGTCGCCCCCATGAGCCAGATCCCCGAGGTGTTGGACTCGTCCACGACGACGGCCCCTTCGGGAAGCAGCGCGCCGAGGACGCCGGCCGCGGTCTCGGCCGTCAACGCCCCACCCGGCACACCGGGCCGCCCCGCCTCCCGCACCACAGGCACGGCAGCGCCACCCCCGACTTCATCGGCGAGCCCCCGCAGCGCCGCCACCACATCCTCGGCGCCGCCCCCGAGCGCCCGCACCTCACACCCCTCGGGCACGACGACCCCGCTCTGGCCCGGGTACGCGAAGAACGGCACCGGCGCGGAGGCGCCGACGAGCACGAGGTGACGTACGCCGGACAACTGCCCCGCCGCGTCGGCGGTCCGATACCCGAGCCGCTCGACCACCGGGAGCCCGGCGCCGCGCTCGAGCCGCGCCGGAAACGTCTCGCACAGCAGCCGCGCCCCCGTCGCGGCGGCCACCCGCGCGGCCGCCCGCAGCCCGGCCCCATGGGTCGCGGCACCGCCGAGCAGCAGGGCGGCGGGCTCCCCGGACCGCAGCGCGGCGGCGGCCGCGGTGACGCTCCCCTCCGACACGAGCCCCCGCGGCGGAACGGCCCGCCGCGCCGGGCCCGCCCCGATGGGCTTCGCCGCCTCTCCCCAGGCCACGTCGGCGGGCACGACGAGCGTGGCGACGGCCCCGGGCGGCCCGGCCGCGGCGGCGACGGCCTCGGCGGCGTCGTCCGCGAGGTCCGTCGCGTCGTACGTACGCCGCGTCCACGCCGACACCGTGCGGGCGAGCGCCTCGATGTCCGACTCCAGCGGCGCGTCGAGCCGCTTGTGGCGCAGCGCGTGGTCCCCGACGACGTTGACGAGGGGGGTACCGGCCCGGCGCGCGTTGTGCAGGTTCGCCAGGCCGCCCGCGAGACCGGGCCCGAGGTGCAGCAGCGTGCACGCGGGCCGCCCGGCCATCCGCCCGTACCCGTCGGCGGCCCCCGTCGCGACCCCCTCGAAGAGACACAGGACGGGCCGCATCCGGGGCACGTCGTCGAGCGCGCTGACGACATGCAGCTCGGACGTCCCGGGATTGGCGAAGCACACCTGGACGTGGGCCTCCACCAGGCCACTGATGAGGTTCTGGGCTCCGTTCGGCATGGCGGCCAGTCTCACGGCCCGGCCCCCACACACGTCAGCCGCAATCCGGCCAGCCACGACAGCACACGGCCGGACCGGTCAGCGGAAGGCGTCCTTGATGCCATGGATGCCAGAGGCCGCGGCGCCTGCACCCGCCAAACACAAACGGCGCCGACCGAGATTCGGTCAGCACCGTTGGGTGTACTGCTGGTGTCCGAGGAGGGTCTGCCCCACTACGCCAGTGCGCTGACCAGGCGTTCCCACTTCCTATTGGGCTGCCCGTCCTAGTTCCGATCCGCCTACCGTTCCCGGCGCCCGCTAGAGAGGAAGCCCCTATTAAGGACCTTGTCGCTGGCAGGGATGCCTTAGGCTTCTTCCTCCGTGCCCTGCAACTGCCACGCATATTGCTATGTATGCGAGTTGAGGGTGCGCCGGGCCGCGTTGATGATGTTGTGGGCCTCGGTGCCGTACACCGCGGATTCCTGCATCATCTTCCAGACGCGTAGGTACGTGGCGACGCTGCCGGCATCCTCGACCCACAGTTCCGCGTGCCACGTCTCGGTGACCACTTGGCGGTCGTCGTAGATCCAGAAGCCCACGCCGGGCGGCTGCTTGAGCGAGGCGCCGAAGGGGACGATCCCCAGCTCCACGGTGTCCATGCCGATGATTCCGGCAAGGCGGTCGAGCTGGGCGGCGAGCACTGCTGGCGGGCAGATCAGGGCGCGCAGCACGCCCTCCCACATGATGATGTGGTAGCGCCTGCCCGCGCTATAGAGGAGCTGCTGACGCTGCATGCGGGCGCGTACGGCGTCTTCGGTGTCCCGTGGTGACTGGTGCAGTTCGGCGGAGCGGGCCAGCACCGCACGGGCGTAGTCGGGCGTTTGAAGAACGCCCACAACCCAGGAGGACTCCCAGGCTCGCAGCACCTTGGCGTTGGCCTGGGCGTCATTGTGCGCGTCCTGGACGGCGCGGTGGCCTGCCGCGAGCTGGCGGCGCCAGGAGCGGATGTGAGCCTCGAACCCGGCCAGCCGGGAACGAAGTTCCTCGTACGCCTCGGGCTGGCCGGTCGCTTGTGCCCACGCCTGGAGGTCCTCGGCGGTGGCCGTCTGCCTGCCGTTCTCCAGCTTGCTGACCTTGGACTTGTGCCATCCGAGCTGCTGGGCGAGCTGGTCGCCGGTGAGTCGGCCTCCGGGGCGCGAGAGCCGCAGTTCACGAAGCCGCGTGCCCAAGGCTTCGCGCGCCTGCTGGAAGTCGGTACTCACCGGGCCGTGTTCACTCCCTCGCGTTCAGTCGTGCCGCGAATTCCTTGTACGGGATGGCGTAGTGCTGCGCGACGTCCCGCAGTCGGTTGTACTGGTTGACGGCGGCTGGCTCGGTGATCAGCTCCGCGCCCGTGAGGTTGTCATCGTCGTCGAAGAGGCACAGGGCGACGATGTGCGCGTCGAAGATCCAGAAGTCTTCGTCCGGCAGGTTGACGCGCTGGGCGTCGGGACGCCACATGTTGCGTACGTCCTCGCCGAGCGCGGTGTTCTTCTCGGCGTGCGCGAGAAGGTACAACTGCCCGGTGGTGGGCGGGCAATCGACGATGCGGACGCGTCCAACCGCCGCCCCGTCCGAAGTCTTTGTGCGGATGGTGCGGCTCCACGGGGTATTGAGGTCCCACGCCGGTGCCTCGCCGCGTACGAACTGAGCGTAGGTGTCGGTCGCTTCGTCGACCGCGTAGCGCCGCCGCATCTCCAGGTGCCACGCGCTGTGCTGAAAGTTCTCGAAGAGCCGGGAGAACTGGACCGGATCAAGGGTGCGGGGTGCGGGGTTCCGGTCGCGCGGACCGAAGTCGATCAGTGTGTTGCGCGGTACGACAACGGCCACTTCTCCCTCGTCGAGGTGCTGAAGCTGTGCGATGTCGTCGGGGTCGGTGAGCGGTGGCCCGTGCACGATCACCTCTCCGGTGTCGAGGTCCTCGTGTACGGCGGGGCAGCTTCCCTCTCCGGAGCCAGTTCCGTTGAAACGCAGTCGTCGCGCCATGGCATCCCCCTTCCTCAGGGCTGGGCCACAGCTTCGCCCTCGGTTCCGCCGACGGACTACGGTGTTGGTGGGCTCATAGAAGGAACATTCAGCAACTTCGGAGTCCGGTCAAGCAACTTCGCGCAACTTCCCTGGCGCCGCCAACTCCCTCTTTCTAGCGTCCTGTGCGTGACGACGACGCATGATCTGGCGGACGCCGACCCGTCCATGGCTGTTGAAGAACTTCGGGCTGCGCTGACCGAGGCAGGCATCGTGCTCCCGTCACTGGGAGTCGACCATGCTTCGCCGGGACTTGGACTCGTGAACCTCGGGCGCGTGCGCGCGGAGGTGGCCATGCGGCTGGCCTTCCGACTCCGACAAGGGGGCTTGAGCGATGAGTAAGCGTGCCGTGGCGCGGTGCGAGTGGCGTAGGCGGTGGTGGGCGTGATGAGTGACGTATCCGAACCGCTTGGCCGGATGGTCCTCTACCCCGTCCCGGAGTCGGTGGGTCGTGCGCGTCGCTGGTTTCGGACGTTCACCGAGCCGCTTCACTTGGGCTGCTCCGTGGTGGATGACTGTGTGCTGATGGTTTCGGAGCTGGTCACGAACGCCATCGTGTACGGGCGGGCGGAGGGGCTGTGGCGGGTGCGCGTGGACTGGTACCGGGTGGGCGGGACGCTGCGGGTGGAGGTGCACAATCCCGGCTGTCCCGCGCTGGTGCGGTTGCGCTCGCCCGAGGCCACCGCAGCGCACGGGCGTGGCCTGCTCCTGGTCGACGCATTAGCGGACGAGTGGTGGTCCGCGCCAAGTCAGTACGGCGGGACGCTCGTTGCCTTTGTCGTGCATCAGGCCTTCAAGCCCGCCTAACGCGCTACTAAAACAGCCTGACCCTGTCGAAAAAAAGTTCGGAGGTCGGCCTCTTTAAGTGTGGCCCTCATCCCGAGCGATGCCCCGCGAACGCTGCGGGCCGCACGGTTTGCGGGGCTGGAGGCTGGCCATGGACCGGGCGCAGGACAACCCTGGAAAGGAACCGAGAGGCGACCGGGCGGCAGTGCGGGTGATCGTGCCCGAACGGCCGCCGGTGCTGACGCCGCCGGTGGCGTTGGCGCTGTGGCGGCTGATCACCAACGTCTCCCGCGCCCGCGAACACGGGGACGAAAGGGGATGTGGGTGATGCCGCGCTTTGCCTTCTATGGGCGGGTCTCCACCGAGGACCAGCAGGACCCAGCCGCTTCCCGGGCCTGGCAGCTGGCCCGCGCCACGGCGCTCACCGCCGCGCACGGGCCGGTGGTGGCGGAGTATTTCGACGTGGGCCAGTCCCGCGCGATTCCCTGGAAGCGCCGCCCCCGCGCTGCCTCCCTGCTCGCCGCGCTCGCCGACCCGGACCGGGGTTTCGAGGCGGTGGTGATCGGTGAGCCGCAGCGCGCCTTCTACGGCAGCCAGTACGGCCTGACCTACCCCCTCTTCATCCACTACGGCGTCCAGCTGTGGGTACCGGAGGTCGGTGGCCCCATCGACCCCGACTCCGAGGCCCATGACCTGGTGATGTCGGTCTTCGGCGGCATGAGCAAGGCCGAACGCAGCCGCATCAAACTCCGCGTCCGCACCGCCATGGCCACCCAGGCCCGCCTGGAGGGCCGCTACCTCGGCGGCCGCCCGCCCTACGGCTACCGACTGACGGATGTCGGCCCGCACCCCCACCCGGCCAAGGCCGCCCAGGGCCAGCGCGCCCACCAACTGGAGATCGACCCGGCCACCGGGCCCGTCGTACAGCGGATCTTCACCGACTACCTCACCGGCTACGGCATCTACGCCCTCGCCCAGCGCCTCACCGACGACCACATCCCGTGCCCCTCAGCCGCCGACCCCGGCCGCAACCGGCACCGCGCAGGCATCGCCTGGTCCAAGAGCGCCATCCGCGCGATCCTGACCAACCCCCGCTACACCGGCCACCAGGTCTGGAACCGCCAGCACAAGCACGAGACCCTCATCGACGTCGACGATGTCGGCCTGGGCCACACCACCACCCTGCGCTGGAACCCCAAGGAAGCATGGATCTACTCAGAGCACCCCGCCCACCCGCCGCTGATCACCGGCAAGGTCTTCAACGCGGTCCAGGCCCGCCTGGCCTCACGCGGCCCGGCCTCCAGCGGCCGCGAGGTCCGCACCCGCCACCCCTACGCCCTCAGAGGACGGATCTTCCACGCCCAGTGCGAACGGCGCATGCAGGGCAACTGGACCCACAACCGCGCCCACTACCGCTGCCGTTTCCCCACCGAGTACGCCCTCGCCAACCGCCTGGACCACCCCGTGACCGTGCAGCTACGCGAGGACGCCGTCCTGCCACCCCTGGACCACTGGCTCGCCCAGGCCTTCGCCCCCGATCACCTGGCCGCCTCACTGACCGCGCTGGCGGACACCCAGCCCGCACCCGACACACTTCAGGTCGACTCCGCCCGCCATGAGATCGCCGCCCTGGACCGCAAGCTCACCCAGTACCGCGCCGCCCTGGAAGCCGGAGCCGACCCCGCCCTCATCGCCACCTGGACCCGCGAAACCCAGACCCGCCGCACCACCGCCCAGACCACCCTGGACCGGCTCGCCTCCACCCGGCAGCCGCCACCGCCACTGAGCCCCACAGAGATCAAAAAAGTGATCGACGCCCTCGGCGGCCTGCTCACCATCCTGGAAAAAGCCGACCCCGGCGACAAAGCCGACGTCTACCGCCAGCTCGGCCTCCGCCTCACCTACGACCACAAAACACAAACGGTGCTGGCCGAGAGTCGACCAGCACCGGATGGTGTACTGCTTGTGTCCGAGGGGGGACTTGAACCCCCACGCCCGATAAAGGGCACTAGCACCTCAAGCTAGCGCGTCTGCCATTCCGCCACCCGGACCAGGTGGTCTGTCGCGGTTTCCCGCGGCGACGTGGAAAACCATAGCAAACATTCGGGGGTGTCTGATCACGCAGGTCGTGGGCGTGAACGGCGTATGACGAGAGGCGCCCGCCCTTGGGCCGCGGCCGCCCGCGCGGGAGGATGGGGGAGACCGAGAGTGCGACAGCGGGAGGAACAGCGTGAGCCAGCCGACCACGGGCGGCGTCTCCGGCGAGGACGAGGTCGTCGACCTCTGCCGGGACCTGATCCGGATGGACACCAGCAACTACGGCGACCACTCGGGGCCGGGCGAGCGCAAGGCCGCCGAGTACGTCGCGGAGAAGCTCGCGGAGGTGGGGCTCGAGCCGCAGATCTTCGAGTCGCACCCGGGGCGCGCGTCGACGGTGGCGCGGATCGAGGGCGAGGACCCGTCGCGGCCCGCGCTGCTCATCCACGGCCACACCGACGTCGTACCGGCCAATGCCCAGGACTGGACGCACCACCCCTTCTCCGGGGAGATCGCGGACGGCTGCCTGTGGGGGCGGGGCGCCGTCGACATGAAGGACATGGACGCGATGACCCTCGCGGTCGTACGCGACCGCCTGCGCAGCGGCCGCAAGCCGCCGCGGGACATCGTGCTCGCCTTCCTCGCGGACGAGGAGGCGGGCGGGACGTACGGGGCGCGGTACCTCGTCGACAACCACCCGGACCTCTTCGACGGCGTGACCGAGGCGATCAGCGAGGTCGGCGGCTTCTCCTTCACCGTCAACGAGAAGCTGCGGCTCTATCTCGTCGAGACGGCCCAGAAGGGCATGCACTGGATGAAGCTGACCGTGGACGGCACCGCCGGGCACGGTTCGATGATCCACAAGGACAACGCCATCACGGAGCTGTCCGAGGCCGTCGGGCGGCTCGGGCGGCACAAGTTCCCGATCCGCGTCACCAAGACGCTGCGGCACTTCCTCGACGAGCTCGGCGACGCCCTCGGCACCGAGCTCGACCCGGAGAACATGGACGAGACGCTCGCCAAGCTCGGCGGCATCGCCAAGCTGATCGGCGCCTCGCTGCAGAACACCGCCAACCCGACCCAGCTGGGCGCCGGTTACAAGGTCAACGTGATCCCGGGACAGGCCACCGCGCACGTCGACGGCCGCTTCCTGCCGGGGTACGAGGAGGAGTTCCTCGCCGACCTCGACCGCATCCTCGGGCCGAACGTCAGGCGCGAGGACGTGCACGCGGACAAGGCCCTGGAGACCACGTTCGACGGCGCGCTCGTGGACGCCATGCAGTCGGCGCTCCAGGCCGAGGACCCCATCGCCCGCGCGGTGCCGTACATGCTCTCCGCCGGCACGGACGCCAAGTCCTTCGACGACCTCGGCATCCGCGGCTTCGGCTTCGCGCCGCTCAAGCTGCCGCCGGAGCTGGACTTCGCGGGCATGTTCCACGGAGTCGACGAGCGGGTGCCCGTGGACGGCCTGAAGTTCGGCGTGCGCGTACTCGACCGCTTCATCGACGCGTCTTGAGCGGGGTCCAATCGGGGTCCAAGTGGGGTCCGAGCGGGGTCCATAAGTCGACCAATAAGCTGACCAATAAGCCGAAACGAAACTCCAACAATCGGGCGCCTGTGCGCGATTGACTGAAAAGAGTGAAAGCACTCCGGGGCTCGTAGCCCCCCTTTGGCCTCCTCGTTACAGGTGGTGCGGTCCGCGGCTGGGGCCGCATTGCCAACTAGGAGGAACAATGATCAAGAAGGTCGTCGCCGCTGCGGCAGCCACGGGTGGCCTCGTACTCGCGGGTGCGGGTATCGCCGCCGCCGACTCCGGTGCCCAGGGCGCCGCCGTGCACTCCCCGGGTGTCGCCTCGGGCAACGTCGTCCAGGCGCCCGTGCACGTGCCGGTGAACGTGTGCGGCAACACGATCTCCATTGTTGGGGTGCTGAACCCCGCCTTCGGCAACGTCTGCATCAACCACTGACGCTGCTGAGCCTCACCCCATGAAGGGCCTCACCCCCTGAGGGTCTGAGTCCGTCGGCCCCGGAGTGCTTGCCACGCACTCCGGGGCCGACGGGCATTGGGCGCACGGTGCGGTCACGCCCGTGCGCGTTCCAACAGGTAAAGAAGGCAGGGAAAGCAATGCGACAGGTCACACGCAAGGGCCTGATCACAGCGGCGGCCGCGGGCGGTGTTCTCGCCGTCACGAGCGGCTACGCGCACGCCGACGCGGGCGCCAAAGGCGGCACTTCGGATTCTCCCGGCGTGCTGTCGGGCAATTCGGTCCAGGTGCCCGTGCACGCTCCCGTGAATGCGTGCGGGAACACCGTGAACGTCGTCGGCGTGCTGAATCCCGCGGTGGGCAACCACTGTACGAACTCCTCCGGCGGGGGCGGCGGCTACGGCCACCACCCGTCCGGCGGGTCCCAGGCCGACGGCCACGCGCACCACTCACCGGGCATCGGCTCCGGCAACAGTGTGCAGGCGCCGGTGCACGCCCCGGTCAACGTGTGCGGGAACAGCGTCACCATCGGCGGCGCGGGCAACGCGGCGCTGGGCAACGAATGCGCCAACGGCCCGGGCGACGGCGGCACGGAGGGGCCCGGTAAGCCGGGCAAGCCGGGCCAGCCGGGCAAGCCAGGCCATCCGGGTAAGCCGGGGCAGCCGGGAGAGCCAGGTACGCCGGGCAAGCCGGGGGAGCCCGGCAAGCCGGGTGAGCCGGGGCATCCAGGCAAGCCGGGTACGCCGGGGCAGCCCGGCCAACCTGGGGAACCCGGCCAGCCGGGTAACCCCGGGGAGCCCGGTCACCCGGGGCACCCGGGCAACCCTGAGCAGCCGGGGGAGCCGGGCAAGCCCGGTCAGCCGGGTCAGCCCGGTGGCGGTCGTGGGGGAGACCGGGGCGACCTGGCCGGCGGCCCGAACCAGCCGGCCGCGCAGGTCGTCGCTCCGCCCGAGGGCAAGGACCAGCTGGCGCAGACCGGCAGCTCCCTGCCGGCAGGCATCGCGCTGCCGATGGGCGCGGGCATGCTGCTCGCGGGCTCGGTCCTGTACCGGAAGGCACGTGCCTGAGCCGATCTGACCGGTACAGAGCCTGACCAGTGCAGGAGCTGACCAGGACAGGAGCTGACCGGTACGGGAGCTGACCGGCGCAGAAGTGGATACGGAGCCGGGCCCCCGGAGGGGTGGGCCGCGCCTGTTAGCGGTGAACAAGT
>NZ_JBHYJH010000259.1:0-9444 GCF_042740445.1 Streptomyces sp. NPDC059003
TGCGGATGGACGGACCGACCGAAGAGGTCCTGAAGGAGTACGAGAAGTTCACCGGTAAGTAACTGGATGGCCGCCCCACGGGGTGGCCGGACGGAGCAGGGCCCCGCCGGAACGACCTGGCGGGGCCCTGACACATTTTCAGACACCAGGCGTCTCTCAAGTCACAGGAGCTCAGGGAAGATTGAAGCCAATCGGTGCGTTCTTGTGATGCGCAGAACACCCCGCCGAAGGGCCCTGCGTTGTACAACGTAAGCTGTACCGGTGCTGATTCGCGGCAAGTGGGGCGATATCGCTCCCTGGTCGGGCGTGGGGCACGGTCCGCCGCACGACGGCCTTGGCGGCGTGTCCGAAATAGGATGTATTGGGTCGGCAGTGTAGAACGGGAGATGTGACGGCAATGGCTACGGACGATCTCCAGCTCCGCGATGCGTCCGCCGTCCTCGACAAAGCCGCGGACGAGAACTTTCCCGTGGCCCCGTTCTTCCTCCCGCGCGCCTGGCGCGAGGACCTCATGGCCGTGTACGGCTTCGCCCGCCTGGTCGACGACATCGGCGACTCCGACCTCGCCCGCGGCACCGCCCACGCCCGCTACCTGGGCGCGGACCCGCAGGCGGCCGGCGACCCGCTCGCGCTGCTCGACGCCTTCGAGGCCGATCTGCGCAAGGTCTTCGCCGCGGGTCAGGAGCCGGGTCACCCGCTGCTGCGGGCCCTCGGACCCACCGTCAGGCGCCGGGACCTGACCCCCGAGCCGTTCCTCGGCCTGATCGCGGCCAACCGCCAGGACCAGGTCGTCAAGCGCTACGAGACCTACGACGACCTCGTCGCCTACTGCGAGCTGTCCGCGAACCCGGTCGGCCGCCTCGTCCTCGCCATCACCGGCACCGCCACACCCGAGCGCATCCGCCTCTCGGACTCGGTGTGCACCGCTCTGCAGATCGTGGAGCACCTCCAGGACGTGCGCGAGGACCTCGCGCGCGACCGCATCTATCTGCCCGCCGAAGACATGAAGAGGTTTCATGTCCAGGAGCGGGATCTGGCTGTCCCTACGGCAGGCGCGTCGGTGCGCGCACTGGTTGCATATGAAGCGGAACGCGCCCATCGCCTCCTGAATGAAGGCACCCCCCTGGTGGGTAGCGTGCACGGCAGGCTCAAGCTGCTGCTGGCAGGGTTCGTGGCAGGGGGGAGGGCGGCGGTCTCGGCGATCGCCGCCGCCGGATACGACGTACTTCCAAGGCCGCCGAAGCCCACGAAGCCGCGCTTGCTGCGCGAGGTGGGTGCGGTTCTGCGAGGAGAGGGGTGAGCCGGACCGTGGAGTCAGAACCTCGCGTGTCCGCGCCGGTACTCGCCGCATACAGCTATTGCGAGGCCGTGACCGGGCAGCAGGCACGAAATTTCGCGTACGGCATCAGGTTGCTGCCGACGCCCAAGCGGCGGGCGATGTCCGCGCTCTACGCGTTCTCCCGGCGCGTGGACGACATCGGGGACGGCGTCCTTGCGCCGGACGTGAAGCAGACCCGGCTCGACGACACCCGGGCCCTGCTCACCCGCGTCCGCGACGGAGCGGTGGAGGAGGACGACACCGACCCCGTGGCGGTGGCGCTCAGCCATGCCGCCCGGCACTTCCCGATCCCGCTCGGCGGTCTCGACGAGCTGATCGACGGCGTCCTGATGGACGTGCGCGGCGAGACCTACGAGACCTGGGAGGACCTCAAGGTCTACTGCCGCTGCGTGGCCGGGGCCATCGGCAGGCTCTCGCTCGGCGTGTTCGGCACGGAACCGGGCGCGCTGCACGCGGAGCGCGCGTCCGAGTACGCCGACACGCTCGGCCTCGCCCTCCAACTCACCAACATCCTCAGGGATGTTCGCGAGGACGCCCTGGAGGGCCGCACCTACCTCCCGGCCGACGACCTCGCCAAATTCGGCTGCTCCGCCGGGTTTTCGCGGCCCGAGCCGCCCGCCGGGTCCGACTTCGCGGGTCTCGTCCACTTCGAAGTGCGCCGCGCCCGGGCCCTGTTCGCCGAGGGCTACCGGCTGCTTCCCCTGCTCGACCGCCGCAGCGGCGCCTGCGTGGCCGCCATGGCGGGCATCTACCGCCGGCTGCTCGACCGGATCGAGCGGGAGCCGGAAGCGGTCCTTCGGGGCCGCGTTTCCTTGCCGGGCCGCGAGAAGGCGTATGTCGCCGTGCGCGGTCTCTCCGGCCTCGACGCGCGGAACGTCTCACGGCAGGCCGTCAGGAGGCGTACGTGACGTGCACCAACGGTGACGTCGGTGCATACGGGACTCGGCGCCGAAAACGGCGGGCAACCCTCCGCATGACCTTGGCGTCCCAGACTGCAACTGCCGAAAGGGAGGACGCATGAGGCAGGACGACGAGGCGGTGCCCGGCGCTCAGGTGAACGGGTCCACGGGCGGAGCAGCCCGTGCCGACCGGACGGCGGACGCGGAATCAGCCGGCCCGGCGGTCGGCGCTGCCCCGGGCGCGCGGCCGGCCGAGGACACCCCCGCCGGCAGCCGCGCCGTCGTCGTGGGCGGCGGGCTCGCCGGTGTCACCGCCGCGCTCGCCCTCGCCGACGCGGGCCTCGACGTCACGCTCCTCGAGGGACGGCCACGCCTGGGCGGACTCGCCTTCTCCTTCCAGCGCGGCGACCTGACCGTCGACAACGGACAGCACGTCTATCTGCGCTGCTGCACCGCCTACCGCTGGTTCCTCGACCGCGTCGACGGCGCACACCTGGCACCGCTGCAGGAACGTCTCGACGTCCCCGTGCTCGACGCCGACCGCAACAGGCTCGGACGCCTGCGCCGCACCGCGCTTCCGGTGCCGCTGCACCTGGCGGCGAGCCTCGCCACGTACCCTCATCTGTCGCTCGCCGAGCGGGCCAACGTGGGCCGCGCGGCGCTCGCCCTCAAGGGGCTGGACCCGGCCGATCCCGCCCTGGACAACCAGGACTTCGGCAGCTGGCTTGCCGCCCGCGGTCAGTCGCCGCGCGCCATCGAGGCGCTGTGGGACCTCGTGGGCGTCGCCACCCTCAACGCCGTCGCGGGCGACGCCTCACTCGGGCTCGCCGCGATGGTGTTCAAGACCGGGCTGCTCTCCGACCCGGGCGCCGCCGACATCGGCTGGGCACGGGTGCCCCTCGGTGAACTCCATGACCGCCTGGCCCGCAAGGCGCTCGACTCCGCGGGCGTCCGTACCGAACTGCGAACACGCGTCACCTCCATCTCGCCCCATAAGAACGGCGGTTGGAGCGTGGAAGTTCCCGGCGAGCGCATCGAGGCCGAAACCGTGGTGCTCGCCGTGCCCCAGGCCGAGACCCACGACCTGCTCCCCGACGGCGCCCTCGACGACCCTGACCGGCTGCTCGCCATCGACACGGCACCGATCCTCAACGTCCACGTCGTGTACGACAGGAAGGTCCTCAAGCGGCCCTTTTTCGCCGCGCTCGGCACGCCGGTCCAGTGGGTCTTCGACCGTACCGACGCCTCGGGACTGCGGGAGGGCCAGTACCTCGCGGTGTCCCAGTCGGCGGCCCAGGACGAGATCGACGCGCCCGTGGCGGCCCTGAGAGAGCGCTATCTGCCGGAGCTCGAGCGCCTGCTGCCCGCCGCGCACGGCGCACGCGTCCTCGACTTCTTCGTGACCCGGGAGCGCACCGCGACGTTCGCGCCGACACCGGGCGTCGGCCGCCTGCGACCGGGCGCGCACACCAAGGCGCGCGGCCTGTACCTGGCCGGCGCGTGGACCGCGACCGGCTGGCCCGCGACGATGGAAAGCGCTGTACGCAGCGGAATCTCCGCGGCCCGGGCCGCTCTGACCGCCCTCGACCGCCCTCGTGACCATCTCTTCGAGGAGGCGGCGTGACCCTCGACCTTCTGGGGCCCTCGCCCCGGATGCCCCGTACCGGAACCACCGGAGCAACCGGAAATAGAGGAGAGACTGTGCCGACTGTGCCCTCGGCCGAACCGGCCGCTGTGGACGTGACCTCGCTGCTCGAGCGGGGCCGGACGCTGGCCACCCCGGTGCTGCGGTCCGCGGTGGACCGCCTCGCGCCGCCCATGGACACCGTCGCCGCCTACCACTTCGGCTGGATCGACGCCGAGGGCAACCCGTCCGTCGGCGACGGCGGCAAGGCCGTGCGCCCGGCGCTCGCACTGCTGTCCGCCGAGGCCGCGGGGGCGCCCCCGGAGACCGGCGTGCCCGGCGCGGTCGCCGTCGAGCTGGTGCACAACTTCTCGCTCCTGCACGACGACCTGATGGACGGCGACGAGCAGCGCCGCCACCGCGACACGGTGTGGAAGGTGCACGGCCCCGCACAGGCGATCCTCGTCGGCGACGCCCTGTTCGCCCTCGCCAACGAGATCCTCCTGGAGATCGGCACCGTCGAGGCCGGCCGCGCCACGCGCCGCCTGACCACCGCGACCCGCGCCCTCATCGACGGGCAGGCGCAGGACATCTCCTACGAGCACCGCGAGCGGGTCACCGTCGAGGAGTGCCTGGAGATGGAGGGCAACAAGACGGGCGCCCTGCTCGCCTGCGCGGTCTCCATCGGCGCGGTGCTCGGCGGCGCGGACGACGCCACCGCCGACACCCTGGAGAGGTACGGCTACCACCTTGGGCTCGCCTTCCAGGCCGTCGACGACCTGCTCGGCATCTGGGGCGACCCGGAGGCCACCGGCAAGCAGACCTGGAGCGATCTGCGCCAGCGCAAGAAGTCCCTGCCGGTCGTCGCCGCGCTCGCCGCGGGCGGACCCGCGTCCGAGCGGCTCGGCGAACTCCTTGCCGCCGACGCCAAGAGCAATGACTTCGACAGCTTCTCCGAGGAGGAGTTCGCCGCGCGTGCCGCCCTCATCGAGGAGGCGGGCGGGCGCGAGTGGACCGCCGAGGAGGCGCGGCGGCAGCACGCCGTCGCCATCGAGGCCCTGGACAAGGTCCAGATGCCGGACCAGGTGCGGGCGCAGCTGACCGCGCTCGCCGACTTCGTCGTCGTACGGAAGAGATGATCACTATCGGGCACACCTGACTCGCAGTCGCCGAGCACCGCCTGGTGAAGGCGGTGCCCGACGGCGGACCCAGCAGAGAAGAAGCACTGCATTGAAGGGGAAGCCATGACAGCGACGACCGACGGTTCCACCGGAGCGGTGACGCCCCGCGCGGCCTCGGCCACCAAGACAACCGACACCACCCCCGGGGCGGCCGGGGCAACAGAAGCCGCCGAACGCGCCATACAACGGTCCACCCAGTTCCTGCTGTCCCGCCAGGACGCCCAGGGCTGGTGGAAGGGCGACCTGGAGACCAACGTCACCATGGACGCCGAGGACCTGCTGCTCCGTCAGTTCCTGGGCATCCGGGACGAGTCGACCACGCGCGCCGCCGCGCTCTTCATCCGCGGCGAGCAGCGCGACGACGGGACCTGGGGCACCTTCTACGGCGGTCCTGGCGAGCTGTCCGCCACCATCGAGGCGTACGTAGCGCTGCGCCTGGCCGGGGACGCGCCGGACGAGCCGCACATGGCCAGGGCCTCCGCCTGGGTCCGCGAGCAGGGCGGCATCGCCGCGGCCCGGGTCTTCACCCGGATCTGGCTCGCCCTCTTCGGCTGGTGGAAGTGGGACGACCTGCCCGAACTGCCGCCGGAGCTCATCTACTTCCCGAAGTGGTTCCCGCTCAACATCTATGACTTCGGCTGCTGGGCGCGGCAGACCATCGTGCCGCTGACCATCGTCTCCGCCAAGCGCCCGGTGCGCCCCGCGCCGTTCCCGCTCGACGAGCTGCACGCCGACGCGAGCACCCCGAACCCCGCCAAGCCCCTGGCCCCGGTGGCGAGTTGGGACGGCGTCTTCCAGCGCCTCGACAAGGCGCTGCACCTGTACCACAAGGTCGCGCCGCGAAGCCTGCGCAAGGCCGCGATGAACAGCGCCGCGCGCTGGATCGTCGAGCGGCAGGAGAACGACGGCTGCTGGGGCGGCATTCAGCCGCCCGCCGTGTACTCGGTCATCGCCCTGCACCTGCTCGGCTACGACCTCGACCACCCGGTCCTGAAGGCGGGCATCGAGTCCCTCGACCGGTTCGCGGTATGGCGCGAGGACGGCGCCCGGATGATCGAGGCCTGTCAGTCACCGGTGTGGGACACCTGCCTCGCCACGATCGCGCTCGCCGACGCCGGAGTGCCCGCCGACCACCCGCAGCTGGTGAAGGCCGCGGACTGGATGCTGGGCGAGCAGATCGTCAGACCGGGCGACTGGTCGGTGCGCAGGCCCCATCTCACGCCGGGCGGCTGGGCGTTCGAGTTCCACAACGACAACTACCCCGACATCGACGACACCGCGGAGGTCGTCCTCGCGCTGCGCCGCGTCGCCCACCCGGACCGGCGCCGCATGGACAGCGCCATCGCCCGCGGCGTGCACTGGAACCTCGGCATGCAGTCGAAGAACGGCGCCTGGGCCGCGTTCGACGTCGACAACACCAGCCCGCTGCCCAACAAGCTGCCCTTCTGCGACTTCGGCGAGGTCATCGACCCGCCGTCCGCCGACGTCACCGCGCACGTCGTCGAGATGCTCGCCTACGAGGGCAAGGCCCACGACCCGCGCACCCGGCGCGGCATCGAGTGGCTGCTCGCCGAACAGGAGGCGAACGGCGCCTGGTTCGGGCGCTGGGGCGTCAACTACGTCTACGGCACCGGGTCCGTGCTGCCCGCCCTGGTCGCGGCGGGGCTGCCCGCCTCGCACGCGGCGATCCGCCGTGCGGTCGCCTGGCTGGAGTCGGTCCAGAACGACGACGGCGGCTGGGGCGAGGACCTGCGGTCCTACCGCGACGAGAAGTGGATCGGGCACGGCGCGTCGACGGCCTCGCAGACCGCGTGGGCGCTGATGGCGCTGCTCGCGGCCGGCGAGCGGGACTCCAAGGCCGTGGAACGCGGCGTCAGCTGGCTCGCGGAGGCCCAGACCGAGGACGGCTCCTGGGACGAGCCGTACTTCACCGGGACCGGCTTCCCCTGGGACTTCTCCATCAACTACCACCTCTACCGGCAGGTCTTCCCGCTGACCGCGCTCGGCCGGTACGTCAACGGCGAGCCGCGCGTCGGCGGCGCCGCCAAGGGGAGCTGATGTCCACCGGGCAGGGCCGGCCGGGGCCCGCACCGCTCCTCGTCGCCTGTGCGCTCGGCATCGAGCACCTCGCCCTGCGCACCGGCGACCGGGGCGGCGCGAGCGGTCCCGTGACGGTGCTGCGCACGGGCATGGGCCCCAAGGCCGCGGGGCGCGCGGTCGGCAAGGCGCTCGGCCGGGACTCCCTGCGCGACGCGGCCGTCGTGGCCACCGGCTTCTGCGCGGGGCTCGCCCCCGGCATGCACCCCGGGGACCTGGTCGTCGCCGAGGAGACCCGGTACGAGGGCGGCAGCACGCCCTGCGTCGGCACCGGGCTCCTGGTCGAGGAGCTGGTGCGGGCCCTGCCCGGCCGCACCGTGCACACCGGGCCGCTCACCGGCTCCGACCACGTCGTGCGCGGCCATGAGCGCGGCGACCTCCTGGCCACCGGCGCGATCGCCGTGGACATGGAGTCCGCCGCCACGCTGCGCACCGCCGTGACCGCCGGAACCCGGCCCGTTGCGGCCGTCCGGGTGGTCGTGGACGCCCCCCAGCACGAACTCGTCCGTATCGGCACGGTGCGCGGTGGCATAAAGGCCTTCCGCGTTCTTCGTTCCGTGCTTCCCGCTTTTTTCGAATGGCACCGTTCCTCGCTGCTCCCCCGGAGGTGAGCCAGATGGCTATGCCGCTGCGTCAGTCAATCAAGGTCGCTACCTACCTCTTTGAACAGAAGCTGCGCAAGCGGGACAAGTTTCCGCTGATCGTCGAGTTGGAGCCGCTTTTCGCGTGCAATTTGAAGTGTGAGGGCTGCGGCAAGATCCAGCACCCGGCAGGTGTGCTCAAGCAGCGCATGCCGGTCGCCCAGGCCGTGGGCGCCGTTCTTGAATCCGGTGCGCCGATGGTCTCCATCGCCGGTGGCGAGCCGCTGATGCACCCTCAGATCGACGAGATCGTGCGGCAGTTGGTGGCGAAGAAGAAGTACGTCTTCCTGTGCACCAACGCGATGCTGCTGCGCAAGAAGATGGACAAGTTCACGCCTTCGCCGTACTTCGCGTTCGCCGTGCACATCGACGGGATGCGCGAGCGGCACGACGAGTCGGTGGCGAAGGAGGGCGTGTTCGACGAGGCGGTGGCGGCGATCAAGGAGGCCAAGCGGCGCGGCTTCCGGGTCACCACCAACTCGACCTTCTTCAACACGGACACTCCGCAGACCATCATCGAGGTCCTGAACTTCCTCAACGACGACCTGAAGGTCGACGAGATGATGCTGTCGCCCGCCTACGCCTACGAGAAGGCGCCCGACCAGGAGCACTTCCTGGGCGTCGAGCAGACCCGCGAGCTGTTCAAGAAGGCCTTCGCGGGCGGCAACCGGCGCCGCTGGCGGCTCAACCACTCGCCGCTGTTCCTCGACTTCCTCGAGGGCAAGGTCGACTTCCAGTGCACGGCGTGGGCGATCCCCAACTACTCGCTGTTCGGCTGGCAGCGCCCCTGCTACCTGATGAGCGACGGCTACGTACCGACGTACCGGGAGCTGATCGAGAAGACCGACTGGAGCAAGTACGGCCGCGGCAAGGACGACCGGTGCGCCAACTGCATGGCGCACTGCGGCTACGAGCCGACCGCCGTCCTCGCCACCATGGGTTCCCTCAAGGAGTCCCTGCGGGCCATGCGCGAGACCGTCAACGGGAACCGGTGACGTCATGACCCCTGGAGTGCCCGTCTCTCTGGGCCTCCCGGAGCTGCCGGTCCGACCGATCGCGGAGCGCCGTGTGTCACGGCGCATCCAGGTCGGACCGGTGGCCGTAGGGGGCGGTGCGCCGGTGTCGGTGCAGTCGATGACGACGACGCGTACGTCCGACATCGGGGCGACGCTGCAGCAGATCGCCGAGCTGACGGCGTCGGGCTGTCAGATCGTCCGGGTGGCGTGTCCGACGCAGGACGATGCCGACGCGCTCGCGACGATCGCCCGTAAGTCGCAGATCCCGGTGATCGCGGACATTCACTTCCAGCCGAAGTACGTGTTCGCGGCGATCGACGCGGGCTGCGCGGCGGTGCGGGTGAATCCCGGCAACATCAAGCAGTTCGACAACAAGGTGCGGGAGATCGCGCGGGCGGCGTCCGCCGCGGGGGTCCCCATCCGGATCGGGGTGAACGCCGGGTCGCTCGACAAGCGCCTGCTCGCCAAGTACGGCAAGGCGACGCCGGAGGCGCTGGTGGAGTCGGCGCTGTGGGAGGCGTCGCTGTTCGAGGAGCACGGTTTCCGGGACATCAAGATCTCGGTGAAGCACAACGACCCGGTGGTCATGGTGAACGCCTACCGGCAGCTGGCCGCGCGGTGCGACTATCCGCTGCACCTGGGGGTCA
>NZ_JBHYJH010000260.1:0-9419 GCF_042740445.1 Streptomyces sp. NPDC059003
GCCGCTCTCACCTGCTACAAGAAGCTGACGAAACTCGCCACATGAGACAACCTCTTAGGTCTGCCGACGTGGTCGGACAAGCTGCTTCAAGAGGTGATACGCCTGTTGCTTGAGGCGTATTACGAGCCGCAGTTCTCCGAGCACTCCCACGGGTTCCGGCCCCGGCCGGGGCTGTCACACCGCCCTGCAATCGATCTACCCTGGCTGGCGGGGCAGCACATGGTTTGTCGAGGGAGATATCAAAGCCTGCTTCGACAGTTTGGATCATGAGGTTCTGCTGTCGATTCTGGCGGAGAAGATCCATGACAACCGCTTCTTGCCGTTGGTCGGCGGACTGCTCCGGGCCGGGTATCTGGAACAGTGGCGCTATCACGCGACGTTGAGCGGTGCGCCGCAAGGCGGAGTGATCTCGCCGATTCTCTCCAATGTCTACCTGGACCGGCTGGACAAGTACATCGAGACGAACCTGCTGCCCGCCCACAATCGGGGAGTCCGGCGCACACCGTATCGTCCGTACATGCTGCTGGGGCAGCGCGCTTTTCGCCTGGAGCGACGAGGGGAGTTGGAGGCCGGTCGGGCTCTGCGCAAGCAGATGAAGACCATGCCTTCCCGTGACCCTGACGATCCCGGCTATCGGCGTCTGCATTACTGCCGTTACGCGGACGATTGGCTGCTCGGCTTCACCGGTCCGAAGCGGGAAGCCGAGGAGATCAAGGCCAGCATCGGCCGGTTCCCGCATGACGAGCTCAAGCTGGAACTGTCCGAGGAAAGGACCCTGATCACGCACGGGCGGACGAGTGCCGCCCGGTTCCTCGGCTACGAGATCGTGGTCTTGGGCAACGACACCAAGCACGACCAGCGCGGGTCACCGCAGCATCAATGCGCAGATCGGGCTGGAAAGTGCCTGCTGACGTCATCCGCGCCAAGTGCCGCCCCTACCTGCACCATGGCCGACCGATCCGACGGACCGAACGCACGGTCAACAGCGACTTCTCCATCGTCGCCCAGTACAGGCCGAGTTCCGCGGGATCGCTGGCTACTACCAACTCGCTTTCAACGTTTACCGTTTGGGACGGATGAAGTACGTGATGCAACGCTCCCTGGTCAAGACGCTCGCGCGGAAGTGCCGCGCCCGCGTCTCCAGGATTTACCAGCGTTACCGGACCGTACTGAAGACTGACCAGGGTCCCCGCCGGGGACTCCAGGTCACCGTCGAACGCGGAGAAGGGCGAAAGCTGTTGGCGGCGCAGTGGGGCGGAGTTCCACTGCGGCACAAGACCAGGATCGGCAGCCTCGACGACCACCCGACACCGGTGTGGAACAGCGCGCGCAACGAAGTAGTCAGGCGCCTGCTCGCCGACACCTGCGAGATGTGCGGGTCGCATGACGGTGTCGAAGTGCACCACGTCCGGCACCTGAAAGACCTGAACGTCCGGGGGCGGGCCGCCAAGCCCGCCTGGGCCCAGATGATGGCAGCGCGCCGTCGAAAGACCCTGGTCGTCTGTCGCGTCTGCCACGAGGACATTCACTACGGTGCGAGCTACTCGCGGCAGAAATCATGAGAAGAAAAGGCACTGGAGAGCCCACTGCTGGGAAATCTAGCACGGGTGGGTTCGGTGGGGGGCGCTGGAGAAGGGCCTGGTCACAGGCACCTCGCTGGCGGCCTACCCAACATCAAGTCCGGTTCGGCGGGAGGCCGCGAGGAAATGGACCCGGCAGCGGGCACCTCGCCACGCGGCCGACCCAACCGCCTGGCTCCACGACTTCCGCCGCCTGCGCATCCGGGTGATGAAGACCTCGTCTATGTACCGCTCGTCGCCCGGGCGGAACGCGCCCCCTGCATGCAGCCATGCGCCTGTTGTGCGCACCTATTCGCTAGATATGGGTTCGATTCTAATGGATGTGCACCCGCAACATGCTGGAGCCTTGTGTGCCGCGCTCGGTCACTACACCTCCGGTCCCGCGGGGCGGCTTCGTGGAGAGGCGGCATTTGGCCATGACTGTGCTACCCGGCTCGACGCTGAATGCTCTGATTCTGGTCCGCTTCCGTGAACGGCCCAGGGGCATGATGTGCATCATCTGTCCACTGACCCGGGACGGGGCGCGGTGGTGAGGATGCCGCGAGTGGCGGCGGCCGTATCCGTATCGGATGGTCCGGGAGCTCCGTGGCGCCCACCGAGGTACTGGCCGTGGCGGAGGAGATCCGTGCCTTCCTGGTGGAGAAGGGGTGTCCGGGGCGGTCACCTGGGCCCGGATCTGGGGGTGGTGGAGCAGACGCTCGAGCGGCACCGGGTTTTTGATTCCCCGCAGGATGCTATCGTCTTCGACACTGGGCACCAGGCCTACGTCCACAAGCTTCTTACCGGCCGGGCGGCAGGTTTTGACCGGCTGCGGCAGGAGGCCAGCCTGTCCGGGTATCCCTCCCGCGCCGAGTTGGTGCACGACTGGGTGGAGAACCCCCATGCTTCCACCAGCCTGTCGTATGCGGACGGGCTAGCCAAGGCCCGCCAACTGGCCGGTAAGCAGGACCGGTTTGTGGTCGCGGTCATCGGGGACGGGGCGTCGACTGGCGGCATGGCCCGGGAGGCGCTGAATAACCTCAGTGACACTGGTAGCAGTGTACGCGATCGTCGACTCCGCAAGTTTCGCAATGACCTGAGGGCTGGACACCTTCGCCCATGACACGCGCATCATCCAGACGTTCAACGGCTATCTGGCGGACGGCGCTTACTACCAGAACTTCAACTCCCCGCCCTTTGGCGGCCTGAGCCTGGCGTTGGAGAAAGCCTGGTCACTTATTTGGATCTTTGGGTTCGGGTCTCTCCGGATGGCCTCTGCATGGGCCTTCCCGAAACTGCGCCACCGGGGATTCCGTCTATTGATGGTCGCTTCGTGATGTACCTGATGTTCTGGATACACTACATGATCACGATCGCGCTCGACTTTCCCCACCGGTCGGGTGCGGGCCTGTTCGGAGTGCTCGGCTGATGGGCCATCAACGGCGGCTGGACCATCCTAGCAGTCACCATCCTCTCGTGGATGTATCTGCTGGACTAACGGCACTGGAACAGGTGAGGCACATGCCACCGGTGGCACCCCTAACGTGTCCGAAATTCCAGAGTTTGCTGCACCTAAACCACTCGCACCCGGACGACGCCCAGACCATCATCGTCGCCGAAGAGCACCACACTTCACGCCACCACGCGAACCTGCACCGGCACCGCAGTCAGAATCCACCACGCCCCACCCCACCAGCACCAGCTGGCCACAATGTCAGCCCCCCTACCGTGGCCTGCCCGGCCGTAGCGGCGGCACTCTTCCCTTCCAGAATGGAGAATGACATGCGGGTACGCCCCTACCAATCCCCGTATGCTGCACAGGCTGCCGATGTGGCCTTCCCCCCGCCTCTCTCCTATCCACTAGGATGGTTTCACGCGGGGTTCTCTCGCGAATGGGCACCAGGAACCGTCCTTACACGACGCTTCATGGGAGCCGATGTGGTGGTGTACCGGACCCGGGCTGGCGCACTGCGCGCCACCCGGCCCTATTGCCCCCACCTGGGGGCCCACCTGGGGGCCGGCGGAACCGTCGACGGCGAGTACCTGGTCTGTCCTTTTCACCGGTTCGCCTTCGCACCAGACGGCTCCTGCGCCCGCACCCCCTACGGACGCCCCCCCAAAGCCACGCTCAGCCTGCTGGCCGTGCGCGAGACGTACGGCATCGTCTGGATCTGGCACTCCCCTGACGGCACTCCCCCTACCTGGGAACTCCCCGAGCTCCCTCCCGTCGCCTACGCTCGCACGTTCCACACCGTCGAGCAGGCTGGCCATCCGCAGGACATGGCGGAGAACGCCATTGACTACGGACATGCCACCGAGCTTCACGGCTTTGACTTCGCCGAAGAACGATCAGAGCCCAAAAGCAACGGGCCCCTGTACACACTGGAAGTACGCTTTGGCCGCCGTCTCCCGCTGCTGCCACCGTCGCAGGATGCGAGCTTGCAGCTACTAGGCCTGGGAGCAATCTGCGGCCTGATCAACATCCCCCGCTACGGGGTCCAAGCCTGCCAGTGGATGCTCGCAACACCCACTGGACCGTGGCGCATGCGCTACGGGCTGGCGGCCAACGTGACCGTTCCCCCTGCCTCGGGCCTTCCCACGCCATTGCGTCGGCTCATCGAGCACACGCTCAGCTATGGCATGAACCGCTGGACCCGGCGGGACGCGCGGGCTGACCAGTTCGTCTTCCAGCACAAGGCGTACCTGCCACATCCGAAGCTCAACGACGGTGACGGGCCCATCGGTGCCTATCGGCACTGGGCCCACCAGTTCTACCCCGCGCCGCATCCCGATACCACCAGCTGACAGCGGCCCACCCTGCACCGCCGCAGGGAGTGTGAGGCGCCTCGCGTTTCCGGACAGTAGGCGACCGTGTCAACGGGCACGTCCAGGAAGCGGGCCAGGGCCAGGCGGTAGCGGGCGGTGTCGGTGTTCGAGCCGATGCCGTACACCCGCTGGCAGCCGGAGACTTCGGTGAACAGCCTGGTCATCACGTCGACCGGGTTGGTCACCACGATTACGGCCCCCGCGTACCCGGCCAGGGCGCGGGCCAGTTGCGCGAGGACGGGCGCGTTGGCGGTGAGCCCGGCCATGCGCACGTCGGAGGTGGCGGTGTTGGTGAACCGCGCGCGGGGGCAGACGACGACAGCCGCGCAGTTGGCCATGCCGTCGGGCGTCGAGGCGCCGACCCCACCGGGTGAGCCGAGGACCTGCTGCATGTCCTCCAGATCAGCGACCAGCGCGGCCGCGGAGCGCGCGCTGCCGGACGCGACGCGTACCTCCTGGCACCATGCTCCTGCCATCAGGCAGGCCGCCACGGTCTGCCCGACGGCTCCGGCGCCGATCACCCCGATGGGTCCGGCTGGGGGTGTCACGAGGTGGCTGCCTTCGCGGCTTCGGCCAGGATGAGCGGCCACACGATGGCCGTCGCCTGGTCCTCCGTCTCCAGGAGCATGCTCGCCGTGTCGAGGAAGCGGCACACCGCCGTGGCCTGCTTGGCGACGTCGGCCTGCGGCAGCATGGGCAGCATGACGGGACAGGTGAGGTAGGTGGACAGGATGTTGACGGAATCCATGAGCCACAGCACGGCCAGCTCCCGCAACCACGCGGCCCGTTCCGCCTTCGACAGGTGCCAGGTGCGGTGTTCGACGACCGCGCCCAGCCCGGCCATGATGGTGCTCAGGTCCGCGGCGGGCGGCGGGGAGGCGATCAGCCGCAGCACGGTGCGGGAGACGAGCTTTGCGGTGTCCGTCTGTTCCCTGCCCCGGGCGATGCCCGGATCGAGGAAGGCCAAGGAGCCGTCCAGGCTGTTGGGGATCACGACGTGCTCGGGTTTGAGATCGCCGTAGACCAGGGGCTGCGGCCCCGGCGTCGTGGCGTACCTGATCTTGCGTAGTCGGGTGATCACCTGAAGGAGGACAGCCGAGTAGTCCCCGGCCTGCTCCACGTAGGTGCGTCCGCTGATGCCGTTGAACTTGCGGCCGAAGATGTCGGGTATGCGGCGTTCGGTCATCTGTACGCGGTCGGCCCGAGCGGTGATCTGTTGGAGTCCGTCGCTCAGTTCGCGCAGTGCGCGCGAGTACAGCTCGGCGGTGCGGTGCGGCTCCTTCAGGATCAGCTCGCCGAGGGTGATCCCCTCCAACGGCCGGGTGAAGAGGACCCCGTCTGCGTACCCGTCGACGAGCGGTACGTGGACGGCGGCCACGGCCAGGAGGCGCAACTGGGCGGCTTCCCGCTCCAGGAGGGAGCCGGGCGAGCTGGTGTAGGCGGCCTGCGCGGCCTTCAAGGCCTCCCAGGTGCCGCACGTTCCGCGTACCACGGAGACCAGGGACATCCCCAGGAAGGAGTACTTCGCGTACAGGGCCCGGCCGTCGACTTCGAGGGTGTGGACGTACCCGGTCACGCTCGGGGTGTGGGCGCCAAGACGGATCTCGTCGGCGGTTGGCACAACTTTCGGGCCGCGTCAAGGATCTTCCCGTCGGCGTACGAGAACAGCTCGGCAACGGTATACGCCTTCACGGCGCCTCCTCGTTCGGGGGGGGGGTGAGCACGTCGCGGTCGTGCCCGGGGGCGCGGTGCTGCCCGCTCACGGCCTGCCCCAGCGGGCGTCGTGGTCGGCGAGCAGACGGCCGCTGTGCGCGTACAAGCGCTCCAATTCAGCCGAGACGAGGAGCAGGGTGGTCTCGGCGGTGGAGCCATCCTCGAAGTGGACCAGCACCGGGATGGTGGCACGGTCGGTGCTTCGGTCGTAAGCCGGTTCCGGCGTCTCCGCGAGCGTGGTGTGGGTGAGCTGGGCCGACCCCGGCGTCGGGGCCGTCGCCTTCGCCTCTTCGTGTGGCGGCCGGGCCGCCTCATCGGTGACCAGGCTCCGGTCGTCCGGGGTGTCCGAGCGCGGGGCCAGGTCATCCAGGCGGGCGGGCCAGCCATCTCCGCCGCCTTCAGGGCGGAGCTGATAGACCTTCGTGTTGGTGTCTTCCGGGAGGGCCACCACGACGCCGGGCTTCTTCTTCACCGTGTCCGTGACGAGTTCACCGCGTCGGGGGTGCCATCCGGCCACCGCGTCGGCTAACGCCCGGCGCCCGTCGGCCTGTTGGGAGGTGCGTCGCCGTTCCGTCATGTGACGGACGGTAGGGGAGCCATCACCCCGCAATATGAATCAGGGGAATAGCTCCTGGTCATCCAGGTGGAATCGGCTCGACATCCCCCTCAGCTTCTCCCGCGTGAAGGCCCGTTCGGCATACACGAGCTGCCGCAGCGTCGCGCGGGCGATGGGGTGGTTGCGCACCAGCTGAGGGGCGATGCGTTCGGCCTTGGACAACTCGGTCAGAGCCAGGTGGCGGTTGCCGTTCCAGAACAGGGCGCGGGCGAGGTCCATGTGATGGTTGCCGCGACGGGAGTTCGGCAGCGCGTCGATCTGCCGCTGGTCGGCCCTGTCGTTCAGCTCCAGTGCCCGTACATGGTCACCGGCTTCCAGGGCCACGCTGATGCCGTGGATCGTGACGTTGCCGGAGGAGAACGTCACGGACTGGCGGTCGAAGACGGGCGCGCCGTCGTAGGCGTCGATCCGGTCGGCCGTCTGTCGGGCCTGCCCGATCCGGGCCGTGGACTGGTCCGCGTCTCCGCCCCGGGCGGCGGAGACGGCCGCGCGGAGCTGGAGGATGCCCCACATGCGCAGCGCGAGCTGATCGCCCGCGTCCGCGAACTGCTCCACCGAGGCCAGAGCGCGGTCGGCGAGCGTCATGGCATCGCCCCAGTCGGCCGTGGCCCACATGTCCCAGATCCGCATGTAGTCGGCGACGGCGGGCATGAGCGGGTCGCCGGACAGGCGGGCCGACCAGGCGGCACGCTCGCACGTCATCGCGATGAGTTCGGGGTGCCCAAGGGCGTGCGCGGCGGTGTGCGTGGCCTTGCAGCACACCGTGTACAGGGCGAACGCCTCCTCCCGCTCCCGTCCCTCGGAAACTTCCGCCAGGGCGCGGATCTCGCGCAGCAGGTCGGGCATCTCGCGCATGATCGCGGTGTTCGCCGCCGCGTCGCGCAGCCGGTGCACGCGTCGCAGGTCATCCCACAGCTCACCAGAAGGGCGAGGGGCGCCGTCGAACGTGGGGGTGAGGTCGTAGCGACGCAGCTCGCGAAGGATCGCGGAGGCGGACACCTGCCACTGGTTCTCGGTCACCTCGCCCACGTACGGGCGGCCGATCAGCTCATTGGGGTGGCAGTGCAGGACAGCCGCGATCTGATTGATCAAGGCGGCACGGTCCAGCTCGATGCGCCCGCCTTCCGCCTTCGACACCCACCCCTGCGTGCGGCCCAAGGCGTGGGCCACGTCGGCCTGCGTCAACCCAAGGGCCAGGCGGCGACGCTTGATCCGCCGGCCGATGGCCTCCTGCTCCTCCAGCTCGTACGGCATCCCTCGCAACCGCCCCTCATCTCCCGACAAATGTTCCCTTAAGGACGGTACTCACACTGCGTGCAGTGCGACATATGAACGGGTCGGCCCTGGAGTCCTGGTACGAAAATTCATCTGAGGCAAACGCCTGGCCCGCGCGTCACGCGGCGACGGGCTGCAGGCTGACCTGGTAGCCGAGTTGATTGAGCTGGCTGACCAGTCGCCGGGTGGCGCGAGCTTTGCCGGTGCGTTGGAGGAAGTACTCGCCGCCGAGGTCGGCGTATTCGGCGTCGTGGGTGAGCATGTGCCAGATGGCGATCAGGATGGAGTGCTCGATGGCGACCAGGGCCCGGCGTTTGCCGCGGCGGGCGACCAGTCGTCGGTAGCGGGCGGCGAGGTAGGTGCTCTTGGTGCGGGAGGCGGCCATCGCTGCCTGTCCGAGGGCGGCCTTGAGCCACGGATCTCCGTGTCGGGTCCGGCCGGTGGGCTGTTTGCCGGCGGACTCGTGGTTGCCGGGGCAGACCCCGGCCCAGGAGGCCAGGTGTTCGGCGGAGGCGAAGCGGCTCATGTCCATGCCGATCTCGGCGAGTATCACTTCGGCCGCCCGGGTGCCGACGCCGGGAACGGTGGCCAGCAGCTCGAGCAGGTGTCGGTGCGGGGCGAGCACAGTGTCGATGTGCTCGCTGAGCCGGTTCACCATCGCGGTAGCGGCGTCGATCCGGTCCAGCATCGCCCGGGCCAGGAAGCCGTGGTGGTCGGTGAAGTGGCCGGTCAGTGCCTCCACCAGGACCGGGATCTTCTCCCGCATGCGCCGCCGGGCGATCTCGGCCAGCACCTGCGGGTCGCGTTCCCCGCTGATGAGGGCCTCCAGCATGGCCCGCCCGGAGACACCGAAGATGTCGGAGACCACGCTGGAAAGTTTGATGCCCGCGTCCTCCAGGAGCTTCTCCAGCCGCTGGGCATCGCGGGTCCGGTCCCGGGCCACTTCGGTCCGGTACCGGGTGAGGTCGCGCAGCTGCCGGATCGGCTCCGGCGGCACGAACGAGGTGCGGACCAGGCCGTGTTCGACGAGCCGGGCGATCCACTAGGCGTCCTTCACGTCGGTCTTGCGGCCCGGGACGGCCTTCATGTGCCGAGCGTTCAGCAGCCAGCACTCCATATCGTCCTCGAGCAGGTAGAAGACCGGCTTCCAGTAGATGCCGGTCGCCTCCATACCGACCAGGGTGATGCCCTCGGCCAGCAGCCACTCCCGCATGGCCAGCAGGTCCCTGGTCATGGAGGAGAAGACCCGGACCTCTTCGCGCCGCCGCCTTCCCGTTCCCGGCACCCGGATGCAGACCTTCACGTCGGCCTTGCTGATGTCGATGCCGGCGCAGCGTTCGTAGACCACGTCCATGCCCAACCCCCTCGGTCGCCTTGGCGGTCACGCGGCCGCCCGGGGAGAGCGGGCAGGCAGAAGATCCTGGTACGCG
>NZ_JBHYJH010000261.1:0-9200 GCF_042740445.1 Streptomyces sp. NPDC059003
GACCCGAAGCTGTTTGGCGATCACCGCGTTGTCCTGCCCAGCGGCGAACATCTCGGCTGCGTCCATACGGATGCGCTCGCGAAACGCGCGCCGCTCGGCAGTCAGGCCACCGCCTTGCGGATACCTCATGGCTCGGGCATACCGCGCCAGTCACCATCCGTCAGCCCTTACGACAACACCCAGACAACCTCAGTAAGCGGGATCCCGCCGAAGCGGGCCGTCAGTGGTTTCCTTCCTCCGGCGCGTGGGACCGTGACTACAAAGCACCTGAGCCGTCCGCCTGGTGTTCACTACGCTGCACATCGTCGCAACAGGTGGAAACGGCTCACCCCCTGCCAGGCAGTGGGTGCTCGACGCCGACCTTGAAGCGGCGTTCGACCGGATTGACCACGCCACCTTACTCAAGGCGCTCGGAGACGTTCCTGGAAGGGGACTGATCCAGGGCTGGCTCAAGGCAGGCGTCCTGGAGGGCGGAAACTTGCTCGTACCGAAGAGGGAACCCCACAGCAGCTCCAGGCCAGGGTCAACACTGAACAGGGCCCCCGAGTTTGCTTCGAGGCCCATGTCGAGCGGAAGAACAGCAAGCCACTGGTGGCACGGTTCGTTGGAATTCCCCTCTACTGGCAGCGGTCGGCGACGATTAGGGATCGTCGGCCGGTCTGGGGGAGGGACTGCCCACACAAGAGCTGGTCACACGGCTCTTGGCGGACACCTGCGAGATCTGCGGGAGCACCAGCGATGTCACCATGCATCACATCCGCGCCCTCGCCGACCTGAACGGAGCCTCTCAAACACCCTCAAGTCGGCCACGCCGCCAGGGCACACGGTCGTCAACAGGCGCTGCACGTAGTGGCCGAGTGCGCCCTGCGCACCCCGAGAGGACCGCAGACGGCGGCGCCGAGGCAAGCGAGGGTCTCCTGCGGGGCGTTGCGGGCCCACTGGCCGACCGCTCGGACGGAGCGCGCGCCAGTCAGTACCGCGCAGCACCGGCGTCAGGGTGCGCCGCCGCCCGCGGCGGGCGCACGGATCGGACAGCGACGCCAGCCGCTCAGCAATGCCGTCGACCGCGCGATTTACATTGGCGGGCGGCTTGCTCAAGCAGACAATGGCAGCCTGACGGCACATTGAAGCTCCGGTGCTACAAGGCGACGTAGTAGGCCCCCCTTGATCACCGGAGTTTCGTTGCGCGCGGAGCACCCTGGTGAAGGTTCATCACGCCCCTGTGGCCTGCTGGTCCTCGAAGCCACCAGGACTATGAATCAGCCCTGCGCATCAGCCCAACCCGCCTCAGATCAACCGTCAAGTCAGTCCACCCCCTCGAGTATCACTGCTGAAGTTCATGGTTGGTGGTCCCAGAGGTGCACAGTCTCACCGCTCCTGAGTGGTTTGTCGTTGGGGCCTTTGATGTGGGCGGGCACGATACGCTCCTCGTGTTCGCATGCACCCTCGGCGTGGGCGCGGGGGTTGAGGCAGGTGTTGCGCCGATAGGGACGCACGGGCCAGCGGCAGGACCACTGCGGAGCGCGGCGGCCGGTGGGGGCTGCTGCGTCCTGCTCGGGAGGGCTGAGTCTGTGGGCAGTATGGACGTTGAGGATCTGTACATCGGAGGGGCCGATGATGCCGTCGCGGCGGTCGCGCTTGCGGCCGGCGCGGTCGCGGGGGAGTTCATTGACCTCGGTGAGTTGGGCCCTGCCGGTCTGGCTCATCAGCTGCCAGGCAGTGTAGACGACCTGGGAGCACTGGCGAGTGATGTCCGGCATGAGATCGTCGAAGGTTTTCCCGAACGCCAAGACTGTTTCGTTTTCCCAGGTCAGCGGGGCGTGACGGGGGTACAACTGGATGTCGGCAGCGGTCACGGGGGCGCCACCGGAGAGAGAATCGATGACGGTGTCCGGCGCCAGGGTATCGAAGGCGCTGCCCGGTGGGGCGTAAAAGGTGATCCACACGCCTTCGAAGTCCTGCGGGATCGGTTCAAGCTGGCTGCGGGCGCTCCGCTGGTTGAACCAGCGCACAGTCGAGCCGTTAGCGAAGTCGGTGTCAGCGGCGGCCCACAGACCCCAGCTGATCGCGACGATGGGCGTAGTCACGGTCACGTGTGCGCCATCGCAAGCCGGGCGGGGGTGGGATGGAACGGCGGCGATATCATGGGTGTAGTTGCCAATCGGCTCGGCGAACACCATGAACCCGTAGGGGGACGGTAGCCGGGTTTTCCGGATCGGTTCAGTGGGCGGGGTGGAAGCTGCGGCGAGTGCGAGCGAGGTCATGTCGGCGGTCGCGTAGTACAATTTGGCCGCACAGAGACGATGTTCCTCCGCGCGGGCCATCAGCATCGAGGCTGTCGCGCCTGGTAACGGTTCCATGCTGGATGCGGCCGGGAATATGGCGTTATGCCCGGCATTGATGGCCTGGGTGAGCGAGCGCAGGGAGTCGTTGCTGCCGACATCGTCGCGCACCTGTGCGCGCCATTCGGGCAAATCGCGCGGATCCGGCGCCTTCCAGAGGTAGGCCGCCATGCCGTCCTACCGCCCGAGGGAGGCAGGACGGCATGGCCGACGGACATCCTGGGGCATCGTCAAGGTGTCGTTGCAGAAGTTGGCGGTCATGCCCCTGGCGAACTCCAGTTGGTCGTCCTCCAGATGCGTTGGGTGTCCGACGATCGCGCCACGGTCGCGTACGACATAGGCACGCAGCAGAGCGTGGGCCTGCCACGCTGCCTCGTGCACCCTGAGGGCGGCGAGGTCCTGTAAGTTGCGGAATCCGGGCATCGCGTCTCCTTGGCTGATCTGGCTGCGGGGTACAGGGCGGGACGCAGCGGACGGCGCCAGGTCGATCCGCTTGTCAATGCCCAGGAAGGAAGAAGGTGCCACCGGTCGCTCGCTGCGCGATCTGCATAGTCAGGGATGGGCTTGCTCACCGGAACGGGGGCGGAGAGTCGGCAGGCCTGCACAACTGCATCAGCCTTCGAAAAGAACCCGACCATGCCGCTGTACCTGGAAGTGTCAAGATCCCCGACAGAGCTAGGCTCATCTATTGGGATGAACTTCCATTGACTGCTGATCAGCTAGCCCACGCTTCACCCTACCTCCAAAGCAAAAGCCATGTGTTCGCAAGCCCGGGACTGGCGTACCCGGTTCCGGTGGCACCCCCGAAGGATCCCCACTCGGTACGCCATCGGAACGATACGTGCTGAACTTGATCAGCTACCCCATCTTGCGGGACGCCATCTCACGTAATGGATTCAGACTGAAAGGGGCAGGCTGACAGAAAAGTCTGCCCCGGTGATATTTCGATCGCTTGCGGCAATGAACCTAAATAGTGACACAATCGCGTCGACGCCTTGCGGCGCACTACGCAGATTACCCGGAGTGCGGATCTCCGCTTCGCCTGATCCGCCTGGAAGACGCAAAGGGAGAGCGACCTCGCCTCTCTTCTGCTCTTTCACTGCAGTCCGAAATGAACACTCCTTCACTTCTCCCCCTTTTTGAAACAAATTAAATTCGGCTGGGGTCGACGAGGTTAGGCCGAGATTGATTACCTTGCCGCAATCACTTAGCCGCCTCCTCGCCTCCTCTAGAAAGAAGTGGGCGGCCTGTTGATCAAGCGTTCCCGCCTCGCCACGAATACCATTCATGGTCCGCAAAACCCGAAGGGGGGAAGCTTGCCCGGTGACAGCGGCGGCAAAATCGACTCCACCGAACACCTCAGAAGCCATATCGAAGATCGGCGCGGCATGAGTGAGTAGATTTCGATGCGTTAACCTTGCCTGAAATACTACGATCTGCCCTCCGCCACCTGACACCGAAGCGATGGTCTCCTCGACATCCAGGGGCGTGTCTGCCGAATAGTAACAAGCCACGACATTGGCGCCATCTACACCAAAAGATCTAGAAATTGCGCTCACAATTTTCGCAGCGCCACCGCTGATAACTAGGGTTTTTCCGTGTATTGAGTTCACTGCCGTTGAAAATCCTTTGAGTGGACGGCTCTTGCCCTTGCCTTAGGGTGCTTAAGGTGAGGCGCCGAAGCTTTGATCAAGATGACCCGACCTGCCGCGTGATCAAAAATTGACCGGTAGTCAGGTGGCTCGATCGGTGAACCTATCAGGCCTGTCCGATCTGGACAGCCCTCCTCGGAGGTAATTGTTGGATACTCGTTCGGGGGCCTAAAGATCTTCTCGTATCTCGGTAACTGTGCTGTGAGGGCAAGGGTGTTGCGATTCCTGGAGTGAGATCACCCTGCGAGGCGAGGTTGTGCATGTGGGCGACGCCGCTGGTGGCCCAGTGGACGCCGTCGCCCTTGAGCCTGCAGTCGCGGAGGAGCTTCCAGTTCTTCATGCGTGCGAAGACGTGCTCGACGCGCGCTCGCACTCGGCGGTGCGAGGCGTTGTGCTCTTCCTTCCACCGCGGCAGCCGTTCCTGCCCGGCCCGGCAGCGGTGCGGGATGAGCAGTCCGGTGCCCTGGTAGCCGCCGTCGGCGATGACGGTTGCCTCCCGCAGGCGGTGTCGATGCCGGAGTCGGTGGAGGCGGTGCAGTCGCTATGGTTGCCGGGCATCGGGCGCCCGATGGCGAGCACGAGCTTGGTCTCCGCCTTGATGAGGACCTGCATGCTCGCCGAGTAGCGATGGTTCTTTGAGGAGGCGGCGACCGACCGGTCCCGAGTGGGCACCAGTGTTCCGTCCACGACGAGCACGTTACCCGTTCCCGGCCTGTGCCTGGCAGGCGCGAGGGTCAGCAGTGGCCCGTGCCGCTTGATGATCCGGCCGACTGCCGCGGTGGAGATCCCGAACAGCGGGGCGAGCTGCGGCATGGACAGGTTCGTGCGGCAGTACATCGCCACCAGCAGCACCCGCTCCTCCAGCGGCAGTGACCACGGACGACCTGGCCGGCCCGGGTCCAAGGCCTGTCCGCCGACCCGGTGGACAGCCCTGACCAGTCGCTGGAACTGCCGCGGACGAAGCCCGGTGAACACCTCGACGAACTCACGACGTTGAGCGGAGACTACCTGCACGACCAGATCAACGCAGGCCATCCAGCATGGTTGTGAGAAGACCTTTAGGGACGGCCATTGAGTGCATTCTTCGGCTGATCAACTCCCCCTTACAGGCCGCCGTGCACGCTGTACACCCCGGCGGCAGGCGCGGGAATCCTCGATCGGGCCAGCGCAATCGTCCGCCGCCCCTTCCGAATCGGGGGCCCAGCGTGAGCTCGCGTATCGCGCGGTTGGCCGGGTCCGCCTCGACACGGTGGAGGGCCTCACGGTGTGCTCCAAGCACGCGATGGCAACGATCCGAAGCCGTCTCCTGCGTTTCATTGGACCTGTCGGTGCGGTTGCGGTTGCGGTGACGGGGACGATGTTGTCCGGGCTACGTGCAGTGCGACCGCGCGGGATCGGCGCCGGGCAACTCCGGGCCGTCGGTGGCGGTGACATTCTCGGTCATCTGGGCCATCAACAGGAAGTGATGGTCATCAGTGAGCTGCGGGTGGCGCTCGCTAACTGCAGGGCGCGGCGCACCAGGCGGACGCCGTAGAGGCGCTCTGCGGCCTCGCGGCCCATGACATAGACCACCCCGGTGATCAGGTCTGTCTTGCCCTGCATGAGCTGGCCCCGGGCGGTGACGCGCAGGTCTTCCCGCTCCTGTTCGCTCAGCTCAAGCAGCGCGGCCTGGTCGTCGTCAGCGTGGTCTTGGTTCTGCTGGCGGCCGCCGCTCGCCACCTCGCAGACCTGAGCGAACGCAGCCTCCACCGCGCGCCGGACGGCGAGGCTGGACGGGGCCTGCCAGTCGTCGTCGGACTGCTCTGTGCGGGCGCGGACCTGCTGGATGCGGTGACGGCGGGCCGCCTCCTGCGCTGCGTACCAGTCCTCCACCACTGCAGCCCTCTTCTCCGGGGTGTCCAGGACAGTCTCTGCACCAACCAGCAGCACAGCGAGCATGCCGGAGCCCCGGCGTACCCGGGAGATGCCCCCGCGGCGGAAGTGCAGCCAGCCCCGGACGTCGGCTACAGACCATCCCGCATCAGCAACGTGCCTAGCTGCCCAGGCGACCCGGGGCACCGAGCAACCGCGCAGCCAGTCCAGCTGTTGCGTCAGCTCTCGGGCCAGCTGGAAACGCCGACCGACTGAGTTCAGCTCCCGACGACCGCCGACCTTGCCTTTGGACTTCTTCCGGGTGGGGGATGTGCGCTGCCCGCTTGCGCGCTTGCTCTCAGGGGGTAAGGAAGTACCACCCGCAGAGGAACGAGTAGCTGGACCACCCCCCATTGGGGTGCAACAGGACTCAGCCGAAACACCAGCCACAGAAGCTTCAGGGGAACCCCTCCCGGCACCCTTCGCCGCGGTCCTCGACGACATCGCCGACCGCGGCCGCCGGGCCTTCCGTGAAGCCTTCTTCGACAGACGGGCCATCAGCTTCCGGCCGGTCTCCGCCATCCCCGTCATCCGCCGCTCGCTGCCCTCACCGGACGTACGGATCCCGAGCGCGGCATCGAACTCCGGCGGCAGCATGCGGACGTACACCGACGCCTGAGCCCGCTCGCCGCTCACCCTCGTCCCGCGCATTTCCCACACGAGCAGCCCGGACTCCCGGAGCATCTGTAAGTGGTACTTCACGGCCCGCACTGTAAGGCCAGCGCGGCGCGCCAGGTACTCCACCCCTGGGCGGCACGGCGTCAGCTCCGCGAGCAGCTGCGCGATGAACACCGTCATCGGCCCGAACGAGCGCGGCCCGTGCGACCGGTGCTGCCGCGGCTCGTATAGCCCCGACCCCGCCACCCAGTGCACACCCTGCATCCAGCTGTAGCCGTCCGGGGCAATCCGGCCCGACGTCACCGACAGCCACTGCTCCGCCTCCGGCACGAACAGGCCAGGCAATAGGGCGACCGCGTCGCCGTCGACCGGCAAACGCGGAGCGGGTACCGACACGGCGACCGGCGCCACCACCGCGCTCATCGACTGACCTGGAAGGCCGTCAAAACCTGATCCGTCCGCCGACTTTGAGGCAGGTCATCTGCCGACAGAGACCGCTCAGCCCCGAACACCCCCGATGCTCCCGCCACACGGCAAGAAATCTTGGAAGGCGTCCCGCCAGCCGGCACGGCACGGTGACACCAAGGCCAACACTGCCTTCTCGCGCGCCTAGCCACCCGGAGGGCGAGCGGCTCGGAACTCGGCGACGGGTGGGTGGACTGCGCTCCCATCGCGCGCATCACGAAGCGGCATATAGCCGGAAAACAGCCGCCCACACACGGCGTGGCCCCCACGAAGCGCAGGTGAAGTGACCCGATGCACATGGCAAATTTGGGCCAAATGGGCACGGCTGGACTAGAGAATGGCATGGCAATGCTGCAAAATGAAACCGGCCTTCCTGGCTTCAGGATGGCGTCACGAAACCTCTTAGCGATGCTTCGTGGCTCTGGAGAGAACCGAAAACTGAACAGTTCGCGGCCGGCTGGCACCGGGGCGAACAGCTCCTCCGGAGGGCCGTGGCAGGCCAGATCCGGAGATCAGAAGGGGCGCCGCGCCGAGGTGAGTGGCATCACCGCGAGGCCGGGCCCGGGCGACAATGAGGCCGCCCCGCATCCATTACGTCATCACGACCCCCTCAAGTGGCGTGGTGTACCCGCGCCTGGACCGGAGCGGAAGCTCAGAAACAGCACCGGCACCCGCCAGCCGGAGCGACGCACACGTCATCGCTGCCACAGCTAGGGGTGCCTCGGCGAAAGTCTGTTGGAAGGTACGGGTCCCCTCCAACAGGACGTGACCTCTTGGAGAGGTACAGGACACGTCCTCGCCCCGCGGCTTCCCCAAGGCCGCGGGGCGCATACTTTTATGGACGAAATGGGAGATCACTCTACCCTCGCCAAGCTCTCCAGGTGTACGCCGCCGATACCGTGTCGCCGCCTCTTCAGCGGCAGTTGACACACTGGCAGCTCCACGACAAAACCGGGACACAACGCCTCCCGACACCTATCCACGGCATGATGATCACCACGCAGACGTCCGATCGTCTGGTCACGAGCTACGCCCAACCCCCGCGCGGCCGCACCTACATCACCGGCATGCGCCAGCCCACCACAGCACGCCACCCCGGCCAGCCCGTCCGCGTCTACCTCAGCGTCCCACCCGCCGTCCACGAGCGCCGCCCCAGCTGGCCAAGCAGCGTGGACCGCATCCGCACCGAACTGCCCGACGGAATCGAGCTCGTCCAGTACCGCGACGCCTTCGACCCGACCTCTGACCACTCCGAGCAGTGGACAGCCGTCGCCGACACCCTCGGCGGACCCGTCGTCATCGGCATCCGCCGCGATCCCCGCGAACAAGCTCTCGGCCTCGTCGCCCGCCAGGAACTCAGCCACACTGTAAACGCCTGCAAGACCGTCCTGCTCCCTAGCCCCACACGCGGCCTCGTACCTGTCCTCGACCGCAAACCCCGCCGCGCCGACGACGAACCACACCAACACCTCACCGCCCCACCGGCCTGGAACCCCGCACTCCAGACCGTACTCGCAGCCCTCACGCCGGAGCCCGCCGCCACCACTCCGCAGCGGTGCGCCACCGAGACAGGAAACGAACGGGCAACCGCCACCGAGCCGCGCGGCGACGAACCTACACTCCGCGCGCTGCGCCCCCGCAACCCCAAAGCGGACAAGGCCAAGGCCACTTCCCCGCATCTGGCGCATCCCTTCGCTACACCTTCCCTATAGGCCCCAATAGGCGTCCTCGGCCGCTGCCGTGCAGGTATCGCTTGCAGCGTCCACGATCTGAACAGATTCCTCCTGATCTGCCAAGGGGGCTATGCCGCAGTCACCAGAATTCCCGTCCGGCAGGCTGGTTTTGAATTGCCCTGCCAGGCGGGAAGTCGATCCGGCACGCGCAGCGGTCAGTCCTCACGCCTGTCATGAACACCGAGAACCTCCGGTCTCTCCCCCTCCTCATGCTCGGGCCGCACGGGCCACCGGTCTTCCGTTCTTCGCGGATCGGTTGCTCCCTGCGCGCTCAGGGCCGGGCACCAGGACCGCTCCCATACCTCGCGCATCCCAGTCTCTCCCTGCGCACCTTAGAGCTCCTAGCGCAACATGGTTCGCTGGCGTCGGCGGATGGGTCTGTAAAGTCTTCGGTGTAACTGGTGTGGTTTCTGGTTCAGTGAACCTCTTTCATCCCGTTTCTTGGAGGGGGAAAGTGCTGGGCAGGGTGTGTGGTGGTG
>NZ_JBHYJH010000262.1:0-8915 GCF_042740445.1 Streptomyces sp. NPDC059003
CCTCCGGCACTTCGGCGAGGACGACCGTCTGGCGCGTGCCGACCCGCAGTCCGAGCTCACCGCAGATCCGGGCGCTCAGCGGCGGACTCTCCTCCGGGATCCGCTGCACCAGGGGCTGTGTGCCGTCCGGGATGTGCGTGCTGATCAGCAGCAGGTCGACGTCACCGTGGGAGGAGTCGACGACGGTGTGACCCTGCTCCTCGAAGGCCGCGGTCAACTGCCGGACGAACATGCCCAGCGTGGTGTTCTCGGGGTGTACGTGACCGGCGAGCTGCACGACCAGGGGCCGCCACCACGGCAGTCGGTCCAGTTGCACGGCCGGGCGGGCGACGAGGTCGGTCATCGGGCATCTCCGGCGGCCAGCGGGCGGATACGTCCGGCCAGGTCGTCGAGGCAGGAAGCGGCGATCAGTTCCAGTGCGGGGATCTCGCATCCGAGGAGCCGGTTGACCTTGACGGCGAGCTCGACCACCATCAGCGAGTCCAGTCCCAGCCCGTCGAGTTTGCAGGTTCGGTCGATCCGCTCGGGGGCCGTCTGCAGCACCTCGGCCACGAGCTTGATCAGCTCGTCCGCGATGACGGCCGCCGCTTCGTCGTCGTGCAGGGTCGACAGCCGTGAGCGCAGCTCCTCGGCGTGGCTGACACTGGTCTGTCCGGCGAGCTGCCGGCAGGCCGCGAAGGCCGGCTGGTTCATCCCGGCGAGCATCTTCCCGGCGCGTTCCCAGTTCATCCGGCCGAAGGTAACGACATCCGGCCCGCCCGCACGGATGGTCTCGAAGGCCCGCCAGATCTCCGCTGGCGACACCGAGCCGAGGCCCATGCGCTGCAGGGTATCTTCCAGTCCGGTGCGTACGACGAAACCTGTCTCGCCGACCCTGCCCAGGGCCAGCGCGGTGCCCGGCAGACCGCTAGCTCGGCGTCGGCGGACCAGTGCTTCCAGATAGCCGTTGGCTGCAACATAGCCACTCTGCTGCAGATTGCCGACGAGGCTCGTCACCGAGGAACAGACCAGGAAGAAGTCCAGTTTCCGGCCCTCTGTGAGCTCGGACAGCACCACGGCACCGCGCACCTTCGGGTGCAGGACGGCATCGATGCGCTCAGCGGTCAGCTCCGCGAGGGGTGCGTCGTCCAGCACCATCGCGGCGTGCAGGACGCCGCGCACTGGGTGACCGGCGGCGTCTGCCTCGGCGATCAGAGCGTGCATGGCGTCGCGGTCACCAGCGTCGGCGGCGATCGCCTGCGCCTGGACCCCGGCTGCCACGAGCCGCTCAAGCAGTGCGGGCGCCTCGGGCGAGTCCGCGCCCCGGCGGCCGACCAGCAGCAGATGCCGGGCGCCGTGCCGGGCGAGCAGTTCGGCCTGAGCGGCTCCCAGTCCGCTCAGCCCTCCCGTGACCAGGTAGCTTGCGGTGCCGTCGAGCACGGCGGGGAGGACGGGCTGTTCCACCGCCACCGGATCCCCGAAGTCGATGACGACCTTGCCCAGGTGCTTGGAGTGGCGCAGTGACCTGAACGCCTCGGTCACCCGGTGTGCCGGGTAGACCTGGTGCACCAGCGGCTGGTACCGGCCGTCGGTGACGCGGCGGCACACTTCGGCGAATTCCTCGGCGGCCACCTCGGGCATCTGCTCCGGCAGGGTCGCCATGTCGACGCCGAAGTAGGCGATGTTCCGCCGGAACGCTCCCAGCAGGACGGGGGTATTGGCGTACAGGTCCCGCTTGCCCAGCTCGACGAACCGGCCGCCCGGGCGCAGGCATTCCAGTCCGCGGGCGATCGCCTCACCGCTGAGGGAGTTCAGCACGACGTCGACACCTTGGCCACCGGTGAGCGTGTGGACATCCTCGGCGAAGTGCAGGTCCCGGGAGTTCAGGACGTGCTCCACCCCGAGCGTCCGCAGCAGGTCGCGCTTGGCTGGAGTGCCGGCGGTGGCGATCACCTCGGCTCCGATGGACCGCGCGTACTGCAGGGCCGCCAGGCCGACACCGCCGGCCGCCCCGTGGACGAGGACTCGTTCGCCCGCAGTGAGCCGGGCCTGGCGTTCCAGGGCGTACTGGACGGTCATGAACACGGCGGGCAGAGTGGCCGCCTGCGTGTAGGTCATCTCCTGTGGGACCCGGCCCAGTTGCCCGGTCCCAGCCACGACCCGCGAGGCCAACCAGCCCACGCCGGACCCGAAGAGCCGGTCGCCCGGGGCGAACTCGGTGACGTCCGGTCCGACTGCGATCACCTCGCCCGCGCCTTCGAGACCTAGGGCCGGGCCGTCCAGGCCCGGCACCGGCTGGTCGTCCGGGATGAGTCCGGTGGCGAGCATGACGTCGCGGTAGTTGAGAGCGGCGGCACGGACGGCCACCAGTACCTCGCCCGCGGCCGGAGCTGCGGCTTCCTGGGGTTCCCAGACCAACTGGTGTGCCATGCCAGGGTCACGGAGGCTGAGCCGGTAGCCGTCGGCCTGCGGCTGGGCGGGTGGCGCAGCAGTGGTGAATCGTGGGACGAACCTGCCCGATTTCGTCAGTACGATCTCACGCTCTTCGCCCGGTTCCAGCAGTTCGTCGATCAGCCGCCCGACGTCCCGGCCGGTGTCCTCGGTGCGTTCCAGGGAGATCATCCGGACCTCGATGCCGGGATTCTCGCTGGCGACGGTCCGACTGACTGCCCACAGGGCCGCCGCCTCGGGCGTCTGTGGCCGCTCGGGCGCGGAGAAGATGCCAGTAGGCGGCGTGATCAGCCACAGGGCGGCATCGGGGCAGGTGCGCAAGCCGGTGAGCAGGTCCCGTAGGATCTCGGTGCCCCTCGTGATGAAGTCGGCCGGGTCCGTGGCGGGCGGTGGGGGGTCGAGCAGGACGGCCACGCGGGCCGAGGACTCGGTGTCGAGCTCTGTGCTCCAGTCCTGGCCGTCGAGCGGAAGGAGCCGCGCGCCGAGTCTGGCGGCAAGCTCCCGGGACCAAGTGTCTTCTGCGGCGGCCACCACCCCCCATGAGCCCGCCTGGACCAGCTGGGCAGCCGGTCCAGGGACCGATGATGACGGAGCGCGGCGGGCCAGCATGACGGAGTCGTACATGTACTCCGGGTCCGGCGCCTCACCGGTGCAGGTCACGGCGTCGAATCCGTGCCGCGTGAGAAGAGACTTCCACTGATCGCGCGTCATCAGGGGGGAATCCGGCCGCAGCTCGCGGTCGGTGTAGGCCCAGAAGTCGTCCAGTGCGCCGAAGGAGTACGCGACCCAGGCAGCGTCGTGGTTCTCCAGGGCGAGCATTATGCCGCCGTCGCCCAGCAGCCCGGCGAGCCGTTCCACCGCAAGCGTCACATCGCTCGCGGTGTGCAATGCGTTGGCGGCGACGACTAGGTCGTACGAGCCGGGTTCGTATCCCTGCTCGGCGGGGTCGATGTCCAGGTCCAGTGTGCCGTACTCGACGAAGTCGTAGGCGGAGAAGCGTGCCTTCGCGCCGGCCAGGAAGACCGCTGAGCGGTCGGTGAAGATGTAGCGGGTGCGTTCGGGCGGCAGGACGGGCAGCAGGGCCCCGGTCATGCCGCCGGTCCCGGCGCCCACCTCCAGGATGCGCAGCGGCCTGTCGGGAGCCCAGTGCCGCACCACCGCGCCGAGGAGTTCGGCGGCGAGGGCGTTGTGCAGCCGCAGATGCGGGGCGTTGCTGTAGAGCTGTGCGACCAGGTACTGGTCGGCTTCGCCGAAGAGGAGCTCGCGGGCATCTGTCTCGCCGCGCAGCAGTTCGGGGAACCGGAGCCCGCAGCGCAGGCCCGGGAGGGTGAGCGTGAGGGCCTCGGGGAGGTCGGCGACCATGGCCTGGATCCGACTCATGGGGTCCGGCGCGCCGGCCGTGTCCGTGAGCCGCCAGCAGTCTGTGCCGAGGACGGGCTCCGCGAGGCCGAAGGCGCACATGGTGACGACCAACTGACGGAGAAACAGCTCGAATTTGGGTAGTACGCCGACTGCGTACAGGTCCTGGAAGCCGAACTCGGTACGGTCCTGAAGCAGTGTGCCGAAGGCTTGCCGGGCGAAGCCGGCCGCGACCTCCAAACTCCGATCCCTGACTTCGCCGTAGCGATGGTCGCTTCGCTCCCGGAGTCGGCCCCGGGCGGCGGCGGTCTGTGCCATTAGCTCTGCCGGGGAGGGCAGATCGGCGGGTGCGGTGGCACCGCGGGGCGCAGCCCGAAGGGACAGTTCCTGGAGTACGGCGGGATCGGTCGTCCGCTGGTCGAAGCGGCGCAGCACACACCCCTCCAGCTCCATGCTGACCCGGCCGTCGAGGTCCGTGACGAGGACGTCCCAGATGGCCTCGCGGCTGTTCGCCCGGACGATACGGACATACAGGTGCCCCTCGGCGGCAGGAGTCCGCCACAGGCGTGCCGTGCCGATCTGGGCGGGCAGGAAGAGCGCGCCGTCGGCCACCCCCGCGAGCAGCGGGGCGCCCGCCTGCAGCGTGCCGTCGGTCAGTACGGGGTGGGCGAGGTAGCCGTCCATGGTCTGGTCGGTACGGTACGAGGCCAGGAGTTCGCCGTCGCCGAGACAGAAGTCGGTGAGCACCTGGAAGGCCGGGCCGTGGGTGATGCCGCTGTCGACCAGCCCTTGGTAGTGCGCGTCGGCGGGCAGCTCGGCGGAGCCGAGGCGGTCGCGCAGGGCACCGAGGTCCACGTCGTCCGGGACCTGGCGGAGCAGCCGGCGCACCCGGCCTCGGGCGTGCGGCTGCCAGGGCGCGTCGTCTGCCGAGCGGCTGGCGACGGTCACCGAGCCGGTCCGGGGTTCCACGCCGGTCTGCAGCAGGAGGTCATTCGTGCTGTCGTCGCCGGGCAGGACACAGGCGCTGGTGATGGTCAGCTCGGTCACTTCGAGGGCGGTCGTCTCCAGAAGCCGGTGACCGGCTGCGAACGCCGCCTCCAGGTATCCGGTCGCGGGCAGCACGGGGGTGCGCCCGACCCGGTGCTCCGACAGCCAAGGGGCGCGTACGGTGCTCAGCCGACCGTGCCAGGCGGGCTCGGCGGTCAGGGCCCGCTGGCCGAGGAGCGGATGGACGGTGACGCCATCGCTGCTGATTCCGGACCACCAGCCGGGCTCGGCATCCCAGTACCGTTCCCGCTGCCAGGGGTAGGCGGGTAGGTCCACTGGCGGGGTGGGGTGCGGGAAGTGCGCCCGGGTGTCGACATCGGCGCCGGAGGCCAGCAGGTGGGCGACCGCGCTTCTGAGGGCGGCGGGTCCGTCGGCGCGGCGGGATCCAGTCCGTACCACCTCTACCGGGGGCTCGGATCTCTGGGCGAGACGGCGCAGATAGGGGCCGAGGACGGCGTGCGGGCCGATTTCGACGAAGACGTCGAAGCCGTCGGCTGCCAGCGCCTCGACGGCCGACGCGAAGCGCACCGGCTCCCGTACGTTGCGCCACCAGTACTCGGCGTCCAGCCGCTCCTCATCCAGTACCCGGCCGGTCACGGTCGAGGCGAACGTCAGCTCAGGTGCGGAGCAGGGCAGATCGGCGAGGTCCGCGAGGAGCGGTTCCCTGATCGGGTCCATGGCGGCGCTGTGGAACGCGTAGTCGAGGTCCAGTTCCCGCGCGAACACTCCGCGGTCCTGCAGCCGTTCGGTGAGGGCGGCCACATCTTCGGCGTGGCCGGCCACGGTGGTGTCGGTCCGGCTGTTCACGCCGGCCAGCTCCAACTGGCCGCCGCAGGCGGCGATGTCGGCGGCCAGATCTTCCTCCGACAGCCCGACGGCCGCCATCCGTCCTGTGCCGGCGGTGGCCTGCTGGGCGCGGCTGCGGGCGACCACCACACGGGCGGCGGTGGTCAGATCAAGCGCCCCGGCGGTGTGGGCGGCGGCGATCTCTCCCACGCTGTGTCCGACCACCGCCTTCGGCCGCACGCCGTGGGCCCGGAGCAGCGCGACGACACCCAGCTGGTAGGCGAACAACAGCGGCTGTGCCACTTCCGTCGACCGCAGCTGTTCCGGAGTTCCGGCGGACATCTCTTCCACGACCGACCAGCCGAGCAGCGGATCGAGCTCCCGCGCGGCTTCCTCGACGGCCTCCCGGAAGACAGGTTCGATGCGCAGCAGTTCGGCGCCCATGCCCGGCCACTGCGACCCGTTGCCGGAGAAGGCGTACGCCACCCGGCCGGTGGTGACGGTCCGGGCGGTGGCCGAGCCCGGTGCCGGGCGCTCGCCGCGGGCCGCCCCCAGCAGGGCTGCCGCTGCTTCTTTGGCCGTGTCCGCAAGGACGACGGTGCGATGGTCGTGCCGGGCACGCCGACGCGTGGTGGTGTGCGCGATGTCGTAGAGCGTGTTCGCGTCGGCGTGCTCCAGCCGCTCGGCCAGCCGCTCGCAGGCTTCGGCGAGTGCGGCCGGGCCGCGGGCGGACACTGTGACGGGAACGGGCCCCGCAACGGGTTCCGGCGCGGAGGGCGACGGGGCCGGGCCGAGCAGGATGTGCGCGTTCGCGCCGCCGAATCCGAAGGAGTTCACTCCGACGACGGCGTCCGGGGCCACCTCAACGCGCTGGGCCTGGACAGCCGGGCTGAGATTGAACTCGTTGAAGTCGATGCGCGGGTTGAGCGGTCCGGCGTGCAGAGTGGGCGGTACCAGACCGTGCCGCATCACGAGGATGGCCTTCAGCAGGCCCGGTACGCCGGAGGCCGGTTCCAGGTGTCCGAGGTTGGTCTTCACCGAGCCGACGGGCAGTGGGCCGACCGTGCGCCGCGCGCCCAGCGCCCGACCGATGGCCTCACACTCGATCGGGTCGCCGATCGCCGTGCCCGTGCCGTGCGCCTCTAGGTACACCAGACGGTCCGGGTGCACCGACGCGGCGTCGTAGGTCTGCCGCAGCAGCGCCTCCTGGGCCCATGTGCTGGGCAGGGCAATGCCGGGCGTACGGCCGTCGTTGTTGGCTCCGCTGGCGAGGATGACCGCGTGCACCCGGTCGCTGTCCGCCAGCGCGTCGGCGAGGCGCTTGAGCAGCAGCAGGCCGCCGCCCTCGGCACGGACATAGCCGTCGGCGTGGGCGGAGAACGCCCGGCAGCGGCCGGTCGGCGAGAGCATGGAGGCGTTGGAGAATCCGGCGAAGACGCGGGGGTCGAGGAGGATGTTGACGCCGCCCGCGAGGGCGGTCGTGGCCCTGCCGCTGCACAGATGCTCGTAGGCGCGGTGCACCGCAGTCAGCGCGGAGGAGCAAGCGGTGTCGAGGGCGAAGCTCTCGCCGTGCCAGTCCAGCTGGTGGGAGATCCGGTTAGCAGTGTTGGCGATCGCGCTGCCGGACATGGAATAGACGTCGCCCATCGACGGCCTGGCCTGGCCCAGCCGTCCGAAGTCGTGGCCGGAGCATCCGATGAAGACGGCGGCGTCCGAGCCCGCGTAGGCCGCCGGGTCGACGCCCGCATCGTCCAGCGCCTCGACCGCCAACTCCAGCAGCAGGCGCTGTTGGGGGTCCATGTGGAGGACTTCCCGGGGTGAGATGCCGCGGAAGTACTCGCAGTCGAAGCCGTGAACGTCCGGGAGGAACCCGCCCGCGAACGTGTAGGTCCGGCCCGGCCGACGGCGACCGCCGTCCAGGAAGTCTGCCGTATAGAACCGCTCGGGTGGTGCCGCGCCGACCAGGTCCTCGCCCTTGACCAGGCTCGTCCACAAGGCGTCGAGGTCATTGATGCCACCGGGCAGGCGACAGGCGGTTCCGATGACGGCGACGGCTTGGGCCATTCCGGCCATGGCACTCTCCACGGGGACTCGGCGATGAACGTCCCGCAAGTTTCCGGTCGGCCGACAGCGCCTCCCGGCCCGCTTTCACTCGCTCGGCCGCCAGGGTCAGTCGTTCGTGTGACGGAGATCTGCCGGAACTCGGCTCACCCCTGACGGGCGCCTGCGCAGTGCGTCTCTCACAATGTGGTCGCGGTGGTGTCCCTTCCCTGAGTGGTGCGGCGCCTAGGCAGGGCGGGTGACCACCAGTTGGCGCGGCCGGCCAGCTGCATCACGGCGGGGACGAGGACGCCGCGCACGACGGTCGCGTCCAGCACGACGACCGCGGCCATCGTCGCGCCGAGCACCACCAGCAGGCCGACCTGGGCGAGCAGCAGCGCGCTCATGCTGATTGCGACCACCAGGGCGGCCGCAGTGAACAGCCGGCCCGTGCGCTCGATGCCGTACACGATCGCCGTGCGGTTGTCGCCGGTACGCTGCCACTCCTCCGACATCCGGGCGATCAGGAACACCTCGTAGTCCACGCAGAGCCCGAAGGCCAGCGTGGCGGCCAACAGCGGCATGGTGATCTCCAAGGCGCCGGGTCCACCGCCGTCCGGCCCGCCGAGCAGCTGAAGATCCTGGAACAGCAGCACCATCAGGCCGAGCGCCGCGGCGATACTCAGGCCGCCGAGGACCGCGGCCTTCACCGCCACCACCACGCTCCGCGTGAACACCAGCAGTCCGAGGAAGGTGCCGACGAGCATCAGTACCGCCCATCTGGTGAGTGCGGTCGCGATCGCCCCTCTGGTGTCAGCGAGCTGGACGGGGATTCCTGCGACTTCGGCGGGGCCAGGCGCGGGGGTATCACGTACGGCTGTGACCAGGTCGCTCGTCAGGTCCGACTGCGGCGCCTGGGAGGCGAACACCACCACGAGCGTGCCCGGCCTGGAGCCCCCCTCGATCCGCCGGGTTTCGACGAGGCGCCCAGCGGCGTAATCCCCTCCCTGCGTGCTGACCTGGTCGACTCCCGTAAGGCTGGCCAAGCGTCGCGCGTAGCCGTCCAGAGCCGCCGCGCGGGCCATGGGATCCGTGTCCGGCAGGACCACCGTGATCTGCCGCTCGGGAGGGTGAGGAAAATCCTCGCGAATGCTGTGCGCGAACGACCGCGCCTCGGCCCTGGTCGGCAGGATGTAGTCGTCGACGAGTTTGGGGTGCATCCCGGCTGCAGGCAGCGCCAGCTCCAGCAGCAG
>NZ_JBHYJH010000263.1:0-8864 GCF_042740445.1 Streptomyces sp. NPDC059003
TTTGTGGTCGTTTTTTTGTCTGTAGATGAGGCGGTGTGTGGTTGCTTGCAGTTGCCACACCTACCCCGACAACGGCGCGTGGTGCGGGGGTTTGTTAAACCGCCCCACCATCCCCGCCGCGCACGTCTGTGTTCTGGCTGAGCCTTATGGCTTGAGCGGCTTCAGGCAGAGCGTGAAGTCGTCGCCGCCACCGGTCTCCCGGTATGTGGCGTACTTCCTGATGTCGCAGGTGCCGCTGTCCATCTTCTTCGCGACCTTGTACTTGGCGTCCGAGTCACCGCAGCCCACGATCTTCAGGTCCGGGTCGTCCTTGCTCTCGGGGTTGCCGATGCTCATGCAGTCGCCGACCTCGGCGGCGGAGGCCTCGTCCTGGCCCGCCCACACCGCGCCACCCGCGATCACGGCGACGGCCGCGACGGCCACGATGCCGAATATCAGCTTCTTCTTGCTCTTGCGCGGGGGCACCGGGTTCGGGCCGCCCTGGTAGTAGGGCACACCCTGCTGCGGGGCGCCCGGCTGCGGCGGGTACGGCACCTGGCCGACCGGAGGCTGCTGGCCGTACGGGGCGCCGCCCTGCGGCGGGCCGGCGGGCGGCTGGCCCTGAGCGAATGGGTTCTGGCCCTGGGGCGGCGGAGTGGACACGGAGATCCCCTTAGAGGAAAGCGCGAGGCATGGGACGGAGCGCGATGGCGCGAAACGACGCCCGTAAGTTATCGGGCTCCTGTGCGGGGATTGAAGCTGAGAAGGGCTCTGTGGCACTGATGTGACACTTACTGCTCGTCAAACCGGGCCATAGCCACAGCAATCGCCAAGTAGATCAATGCGACCGAGGCAACCAACGGGATGGATTTGCCGTCAGGGGGCAGCATCAGGGCCGCCACAGCCGCCGCACCGACAAAGGCGACATTGAACAACACGTCGTACATGGAGAAGATTCGGCCACGGAAACCGTCGTCCACCGCCGACTGCACCACCGTGTCCGTGGCGATCTTCGCGCCCTGGGTCGTCAGGCCGAGCACGAAGGCGGCGATCAGTATCGGCACCGGGGCGAAGGACAGCCCGAGTGCGGGTTCCAGGACCGCGGCGGAGCCCGCGCAGACGACCATCCAGCCGCGCGGCCCCAGGCGCTCCGCCGCCCACGGAGTCACCACGGCCGCGACGAAGAACCCGGCGCCGGAGAACCCCACGGCGATCCCGAGCAGCGCGAGCCCCTCGGACTCGGCCGACGACCACGCGTACCGGCACAGCATCAGCACCATGACCGTGAGCGCGCCGAAGCAGAACCGCATCAGCGTCATCGACACGAGCGCGTGCGCGGCCGGGCGGCGCTCGGCGAGATGGCGTACGCCCGCGAGGAGGCCGTGTGCCGTGCCCGCGAGCGCCGCACCCAGGCGCGGTTGCACCAACTCCCGGTCAGGTCCGAGCAGTTCGCGTGCCATGGCCAGGGAGGCGAGAGCCGAGCACAGATAGAGCGCGGCCCCGAGCAGGACCACGGCGGCGTCCGAGTCCGCCGCCACGATGCGGACGACGAAGGCCAGCCCGCCGCCCGCGGTGGCGGCGAGCGTTCCGGCGGTCGGCGACAGGGAGTTGGCCATGACCAGGCGGTCCGCGTCGACGACGCGCGGCAGTGCCGCCGAGAGCCCGGCCAGGACGAAGCGGTTGACGGCCGTGACGCACAGCGCGGAGGCGTAGAAGAGCCAGTCCGGCGCGTCACTGAACATCAGGACGGCCGTCAGGGACGCGAGCGCCGCCCGCAGCACATTGCCGTACACGAGGACCTGGCGGCGCCGCCAGCGGTCGAGCAGGACGCCAGCGAAGGGGCCGACGAGCGAGTAGGGAAGGAGCAGCACCGCCATTGCGGAGGCGATTGCGCCGGGTGAGGTCTGCTTCTCCGGCGAGAAGACGACGTAGGTGGCGAGCGCGACCTGGTAGACGCCGTCCGCGCCCTGGGAGAGGAGCCGCACGACGAGCAGCCGCCGGAAGTCCCGCAGGCGCAGCAGAACGCGCAGGTCACCGACGACAGCCATGGGGCACAGCCTCACATACGGGGAGGGTCCCCGGGTGCAGGTGACCCGGGGACCCTCGGCGTTCTCTGAGCGCGCGGAACCGCTTAGCGCTCGACCTCGCCCTTGATGAACTTCTCGACGTTCGCGAAGGCCTCGTCGTCGAAGTACTGGACCGGCGGGGACTTCATGAAGTACGAGGACGCCGACAGGATCGGGCCGCCGATGCCGCGGTCCTTGGCGATCTTCGCGGCGCGCAGGGCGTCGATGATGACACCCGCGGAGTTCGGGGAGTCCCAGACCTCGAGCTTGTACTCCAGGTTCAGCGGGACCTCACCGAAGGCACGGCCCTCGAGGCGGACGTACGCCCACTTGCGGTCGTCGAGCCACGCCACGTAGTCGGACGGGCCGATGTGGACGTTCTTCTCGCCCAGCTCGCGGTCGGGGATCTGCGAGGTGACGGCCTGCGTCTTCGAGATCTTCTTGGACTCGAGGCGGTCGCGCTCCAGCATGTTCTTGAAGTCCATGTTGCCGCCGACGTTCAGCTGCATGGTGCGCTCGAGACGGACACCGCGGTCCTCGAACAGCTTCGCCATGACGCGGTGCGTGATGGTGGCGCCGACCTGCGACTTGATGTCGTCACCGACGATCGGCACGCCCGCCTCGGTGAACTTGTCCGCCCACTCCTTGGTGCCGGCGATGAAGACCGGGAGAGCGTTGACGAAGGCGACCTTGGCGTCGATGGCGCACTGGGCGTAGAACTTCGCCGCGTCCTCGGAGCCCACGGGCAGGTAGCAGACGAGGACGTCGACCTGCTTGTCCTTGAGGACCTGGACGACGTCGACCGGGGCCTCGGCGGACTCCTCGATCGTCTCGCGGTAGTACTTGCCGAGGCCGTCGAGGGTGTGGCCGCGCTGGACCTGGACGCCGGTGTTCGGCACGTCGCAGATCTTGATGGTGTTGTTCTCGCTGGCACCGATGGCGTCCGCGAGGTCGAGGCCGACCTTCTTCGCGTCGACGTCGAAGGCGGCGACGAACTCGACGTCACCGACGTGGTAGTCGCCGAACTGGACGTGCATCAGGCCCGGGACCTTGGTGTCCGGGTCGGCGTCCTTGTAGAACTCGACGCCCTGGACCAGCGAGGCGGCGCAGTTGCCCACGCCGACGATGGCTACGCGAACCGAACCCATTCCGGTTGCTCCCTGTGTGATCTCGGTATTCCGGATGAGGCCCTGCGGAGTGCGGGGCCTCACTTGGCGGTGTCGTCGGACGCATCCGGCGGCGGGTTGCTCCCCCGCCGCCGGGGCAGGACGCCCGACTCCCCAGATGTGCTGTTCTGCTGAGCGGAGCCCTCGGGCCCGGACCGTTGCTGGTCGCGTCCCGCGCGCTCGCTCTCGATGAGCTCGTTCAGCCAGCGCACTTCGCGCTCCACGGACTCCATTCCGTGCCGCTGCAGCTCAAGCGTGTAGTCGTCGAGGCGCTCCCGGGTGCGGGCCAGGGAGGCGCGCATCTTCTCGAGGCGCTCCTCCAGGCGGCTGCGGCGGCCTTCGAGCACCCGCATCCGCACGTCCCGCGAGGTCTGCCCGAAGAAGGCGAAGCGGGCAGCGAAGTGCTCGTCCTCGTACGCATCGGGGCCGGTCTGCGAGAGCAGTTCCTCGAAGTGTTCCTTACCTTCCGCCGTGAGCCGATAGACGATCTTGGCGCGACGCCCTGCGAGGGGCGCTGCCAGGGCGTCTGCGGCGGCGGTGCCCGACTCCTCGATCAACCAGCCGTTCGCCACCAGTGTCTTAAGACACGGGTAGAGCGACCCGTAGCTGAAGGCGCGGAACACACCCAGTGATGTATTGAGCCGTTTGCGCAGCTCGTAGCCGTGCATCGGGGACTCGCGGAGCAGGCCGAGGACGGCGAATTCGAGGATGCCGGAGCGCCTGCTCATCGTCGCCTCCCGTCTGTCCCGGTCTGTCGGTCACGGCCCATTGTGTCGAGCTGATGTATCGGCTCGATACATCACGACGATAGAACGACGTGCCTGCTGCGACAAGAGGGGGAACGGTGAACGGCGTCACATCACCGATTCGTAGGAAGTAACTTGCCTGATTTGGGGTGAACTTCGGCCCTAAGAGGGTTTTGACGGTGCGTAGTCTGTGCGCCATGCATACCGCCGGGAACCAAGTGACGCGAGGTGGCGTCGCCGTCCCCGGTGCAGTGCGGACCAGTGCCGGAACGGGCGCGTCCGTACATCGGGGGGACCGGAAACCAGCTGCCGTTTCCAGGTGCGGACCACCGCGCCTGCCCGAGGAGTAGTCGTTCGATGAGCGAGCACCGTCGCAAACCGCCGCAGGGCGGCGGACGCGCCGCGGCCAGGCGCGGCGCACCCGGCGCGCCGTCGGGGCGCCGCGCAGCACCGCGTGGCTCCACTGGATCGCCCGGATCGCCGCCTCCGTCGTCGCACGGGTCCGTGCCGCCGCGGGGCGCCGCCGGGGCTCCCGAGGGCGCGGAGCGCCCCTACGGCGGGCGGGCCGAGGCCAGGCGCGCCGCCCGTAACGGCTCCGTGGGGGGCGGTGGCGGTCGGCGCAGGTCCGCGGTGGACGGCGGCGGGCGCGGCAGAGGGCGGGGCTATGGGCCGCCGCCCAAGAAGCGCTTCATCGACTACCCGCGCGCGGGCAGGCACGGGGCTCGGCGCTGGATTCCGTCCTGGCGCCTGGTGACCGGTCTGTTCGTCGGCTTCTTCGGCGGTCTGATGGCGGCAGCCGGCATCGCGTACGCCCTCGTGGAGGTGCCGAACGTCGCCGACGCGGCCAAGGCGCAGAACAACGTCTACTACTGGGCCGACGGCTCGCAGATGGTCGCCACCGGCGGCGAGACCAACCGTCAGATCATCAAGTACGAGGACATCCCCGAGGCGATGCGGAACGCCGTCATCTCGGCGGAGAACAAGACCTTCAACAAGGACAAGGGCGTCGACCCGATGGGCATCGCCCGCGCCGTCGTCAACATGGCGAAGGGCGGTCAGACCCAGGGCGGCTCGACCATCACGCAGCAGTACGTGAAGAACGCCCGCCTCGACGACCAGTCGCAGACGTTCACCCGTAAGTTCAAGGAACTCTTCATCTCCATAAAGGTCGGGCGGACGGTCAGCAAGGAAGAGATCATGGCGGGGTACCTCAACACCGCCTATTACGGCCGCAACGCCTACGGCATCCAGGCGGCGGCGCGCGCCTACTTCGGCAAGGAAGCGCAGGAGCTGAACCCGAGCCAGTGCGCGCTGCTCGCGACCGTGCTCAAGGGCGCCACGTACTACGACCCGGCGGGCTACCCCGAGATCGACCCCGCGGCCAACGAGAAGGCCAACAGCGAGCGGGCCGAGAAGCGCTGGAAGTGGATCCTTGACGAAGAGGTCAAGGACGGTCGCATGGAGGCCTCCGACCGGGCCAAGTACACCAAGTTCCCGAAGCTCCAGAGCCCGCGCTCGAACGTCAAGCTGAGCGGACAGATCGGCTACCTCGTCTCCCTGGCCAACGCGTACGTCATCAACAACGCCCACATCACCAAGCAGCAGCTGGAGCAGGGCGGCTACGAGATCCACACGACCTTCGACAAGACGAAGGTCCGGGAGCTCGAGAAGTCGGTGGAGAAGGTCCGCAAGGCCAAGATCAAGCCTGAGCAGCGCCCGGACAAGGACACCCACGTCCAGTTCGGTGGCGCCTCGGTGAACCCGAAGAACGGGGCGATCGAGGCCATCTACGGCGGTGAGGACGCGACGAAGCACTTCACCAACAACGCCGACACGACAGGTGCCCAGGTCGGCTCCACGTACAAGCCCTTCGTGCTGGCGGCGGCCTTCAAGAACGGCGTCCGCGCCAAGGACGGCCCGGAAGTCCAGAGCGACTCCGAGCGCACGGTCATCAACCCGAAGAGCCTGTACAGCGGCAAGAACAAGCTCAAGATCAAGAACTACAACGACACGGTCTGGCAGGACAAGGACGGCAAGGAGTGGCTGCAGACCAACGACGGCCACCAGTCCTACAACCCGCCGACCTACAAGATCGACCTTCGTGAGGCGATGCGGGAGTCGGTCAACTCGGCCTATGTGCAGCTCGGCATGGACGTCGGGCTCGACAAGGTGAAGCAGGCGGCCATAGACGCGGGCCTGCGCGACGACGGGTCGATGGCGAGCGCCAACTACCCCTCCTTCTCCCTCGGTACTTCCTCGCCCAGCGCGATCCGCATGGCGGGCGCCTACGCCACGTTCGCGGCCAGCGGCCAGCAGCGCGATCCGTTCTCGGTCAAGGAGGTCGAGAAGGAGGGCCAGACGATCTACAGGCACCCGTCCGAGACGAAGCAGGCCTTCGAGTCCAACATCGCGAACAACGTCACCGACGTCCTGCGGACCGTCGTCGAGAAGGGCACCGGTACCTCGGCGAAGCTGCCCGGCCGCCAGGTGGCGGGCAAGACCGGAACGACCGACGGCAACAAGTCGGCCTGGTTCGTCGGCTACACGCCGCAGCTGTCGACCGCGATCAGCATGTACCGGCTCGACGACGACGAGAACAACAAGAAGCGCAAGTTCCTGGAGATGTTCGGCACGGGCGGCGAGGAGAAGATCCACGGCGCCTCGTTCCCCGCGCAGATCTGGCGCGACTACATGGAGGAAGCGCTCAAGGACCAGCCCGCCAAGCCGTTCCCGGCGCCGGAGCCGATCGGCACGGTCGTCGGTGAGCCCGTGGCGCCCTCCCCGACGCCGAGCGAGGAGCCGGAGCCGAGTGACTCCCCGTCGCCGACTCCCTCCGAGACCAAGTCGTCGTCGCCCCCTCCGTCGGAGACACCCGATCCCACCGAGACCTGTGCCAACGGGGACCCGCGGTGCGAAGACGACGGTGGCAACGACAACGGCGGCAACGAGGACGGCGGCAACAACGGCGATCCGGGCGAAGAGTCACCACCGCCCACAGGCGATGCCAACGGCGGCAACGGCAACGGCGGCAATGGCAACGGTCATGGGGGAGGGATCTTCGCCGGACCGACCGGCTAGCCGGCCCCCGGCAGGGGCTCCCGGGCGTGTTTCACGTGAAACCACACCCGGCCCACGCAAAGCCGCGCATGTTTCACGTGAAACGAGGCCGCCGCACCGAGCTCGGTGCGGCGGCCTCGCCCGTTCTCGGGGTTCCCAGGCGCGTAGGCCGACATGCTTCTGGTGGGGCTGCTGAGGCTCTCTGGGGCGTCCGCAGGGCCCTTCAGGCACGTCCGACGGGAGTTCCCAGTCGCGTACGGCAGGATGTGCGCCATGCCCAGCGCAGAGAAGACGCCCCCCACGCGCGCGCAGCAGTCCGCGAGTGAGCAAGAGCCGCAGCCCGTGCTGCCGACGAGGCAGGACGAGGTCGCCGCGGCAGGCAGTGAGCTGATCGGCGGCCCCGTCGGCCGCAGAGCACTGCTGTCAGCGACCTGGTGGACGCCCGTACGCGTCATCGCACTGGTCGCCATCGGAATGTTCGCGCTCGGCATGGTGCAGAAGGCGCCCTGCTACAACGGCGCCTGGTTCGTCGGCGCGAGCTCGCAGTACACGCACGCGTGCTACTCCGACATCCCGCACCTCTACCAGGGCCGCGGCTTCGCCGACGGACTCGTGCCGTACTTCGACAAGCTGCCCGGCGACATGGAGTACCTGGAGTATCCGGTGCTCACCGGCCTCTTCATGGAGGTGGCCGGCTGGCTCACTCCGGGCAGCGGCAGCATGCAGCACCAGGAGAAGGTCTACTGGATGGTCAATGCGGGGATGCTGATGGTCTGCACGGCCGTCATCGCGGTCTGCGTGGCCCGCATCCACCGCCGTCGCCCCTGGGACGCCCTGCTTGTCGCCCTGGCACCGGCCTTCGCGCTGACGGCCACGATCAACTGGGACCTGTTCGCCGTAGCTCTCACCGCCGCCGCCATGCTGATGTGGTCACGTGGGCGCGTGCTCGCTTTCGGGGTGCTGCTCGGGCTCGCTACGGCGGCCAAGCTCTACCCGGTCCTGCTCCTCGGCCCGCTGCTCATGCTGTGCTGGCGGGCGGGCAAGCTGCGGGAGTACGGGGTCGCGCTCATCGGTACGGCAGGTGCCTGGCTGGCCGTGAACCTGCCGGTGATACTGCTCGCGCCGGACGGCTGGTCCAAGTTCTACAGCTTCAGCCGGGAGCGGGGCGTCGACTTCGGGTCGTTCTGGCTGATCCTCGCCCAGCGCATGGACGAGCCCCTGACCACGGACACAGTGAACAAGCTGGCGATGGCGCTGATGGTGCTCGCCTGCCTGGGGGTCGCAGCCCTCGTGTTCACCGCGCCGCGCCGCCCGCGCTTCGCCCAGCTCGCCTTCCTGGTGGTCGCCGCATTCATCCTCACCAACAAGGTCTACTCGCCGCAGTACGTGCTGTGGCTGGTGCCCCTCGCCGCACTCGCTCGGCCGCGCTGGCGGGACTTCCTGGTCTGGCAGGCGTGCGAGGTGGCGTACTTCCTGGGCATCTGGATGTACCTCGCGTACACGACGAGCGGAGACGCCCACAAGGGGTTGCCGACCGAGGGCTACCAGCTGGCCATCGTCGTCCACCTCCTGGGGACGCTGTACCTGTGCGGCGTGGTCGTGCGCGACATCCTCATGCCGGAGCGGGACGTGGTCAGGCTGGCCGGGCAGGACGATCCGTCGGGCGGGGTCCTCGACGGCGCCCCGGACGTCTTCGTGCTCGGCCCTGCGGCGCAACCGCCGCAGCATGTCGAGCAGGACGAGGGCGCGTACGTGAAGTGGGGAGCATCGAGCGACAGTTCACCCTGAGCGAACACACTGCTCGAAGTGGGTGAGCAGACGCAGGGCCGGGCCCGCGACGAGTGTCGCCC
>NZ_JBHYJH010000264.1:0-8695 GCF_042740445.1 Streptomyces sp. NPDC059003
GGCCGATTGCTTTTCGGGGTGCTAGGGGCTGGCCCCTAGTTCGGGAAGGGGCGGGTCTGGGGCGCCCCCGCGAGGGACGGCCGGCGTCGCGTTAGGGTCGACCCATGGACTTCCCGGGGGACATTCCGGCGCACGCGCACCCACACAGCGGCTGGCCGGCCAACGAAATCGAAGAGGTACTGGCGGCAGCACTCGGCACCCCGCCGAGCGAAGCGACCGGCGCCCGCATCGTCGAGACCCTCGGCCGCAGCCACGTATGGATCCCGCTCCCCAACGGCGGCAGCCCGGACAGCGGCACCCTCGACCTGCCGACCCTGGAGATCGACGGCCAGGCCTACGTGCCGGTCTTCACGTCGGAGCAGCAGTTCCAGCAGGCCACGGGCGGCCGCATGAGCGCCACGGTGGCGCCCGCCGTGGAGTTCGCCCGCGGCCTGCCGCCCCAGCTGGGCATCGCCCTGAACCCGGAGGGCACCGTCGCCGTCCCGCTGCCGCCCCCCGCGGTGGCCGCGCTGTGCCGCACGGGCCGCACGGAGCTCGACGGCCCCGCGAGCGGCGGCCGCGTACGCCTCTTCGAACCGGACTGGCAGGACGACCCGGTGGACTTCCTGGCCGACGCGGGCCGCGAGTTCGAGGCCACCGGTGTGATCCTCAGCGCCCGCCGCTGCCTCGCCACCGTCGAGGACGACGACCCCACGCTGTTCATCGGCGTCGAGCTGTCCGCGTGGGAGGGCGACGCCCGCGACCAGCCGCTCGCGGCGCTCGGCCGCGCGCTCGGCCGGACCCCGGTGCCCTGGCCGGTCAACCTCGTCCTCCTGGACGTGGCCCAGGACCCGGTCGCCGACTGGATGCGCCAGCGCGTCCGGCCGTTCTTCACGGCGCACTGAACCGGGCATTCGGCCGAGCGCCGGATCAAGCACGGAATCAGGCGCGGAATCAGGCACGGAATCAAGCACGCGGCCGATCACCACGGCACACCCACGCTCAAGGCCCCTCGGCCCGCTTAAGCTGGTCCTTGACTCGGTCGGAGCACGGCCGTGCTGGCAGGTCGGGTACGTCGAGTATGTCGCGAAGGGGCGGTTACGGGTGAGTGCTTCGGGCACGGCTGCTGCCGGGCGAGTCGAGCACATGCTGCGCCAGGTGACGCCGGGGCGGTATGACGCGTACGAGGCGCTCCTGCACGCCCTCGCCGACGGCAAGGTGTGGATGCTGCTCTGGCACGGCCAGGCCGGATCCCCGGACGCGCAGTACGGGAACATGGAGGTCGAGGGGTACGGCTACGCGCCGTGCGTGACCTCCGCCCAGGAGCTCTCGGCCAGCGGCTGGAACCGCGGCTACGAGGTGATCGGCGGCCTCGACGTGGCCCGCGCCCTCTACCCCGACCACTACGGCCTCTGGCTCAACCCGCACGCGCCGGGCGGCGGCGTCGGCATCCCCTGGCTCGATCTGCGCCGGATCGCCAGTGGTATCGACCTCCAGCCCGCAGGACCGCTCAGGATCACCGAGCCGACCATCGAACTCCCGCAGTTCTACGCCCTGTTGACGCAGAACGCGCACCGCACCCCGGCGGTCCGCTCGCTGCGCCGCGCCTGGGTGCAGCCCTCCCTCGGCGCCCCGTACCTGGCCGTCGGCCTCGATGTGTACGACACCTCGCCCGCGTCGGTCGACTCGGTGCGCGCGATGATGCAGCAGTCCATCGGCGCCGTCCCCGAGGGCCTGCCCGTGTCGACGGTCGCGATGACCGATCCGCACGACCCGGTCGCGATGTGGCTGCGCGCCAATGCCCGCCCGTTCTACGACCGTGACGCACAGGCGGCCCCCGCGCCCGCCGCCGGTGGATACGGCTATCCCGCGCAATACTGACCGTAATCCGGAAATGTCCGGACGGTAAGGGCAATCACGGCGAACGCCGACCGCGACGATCCGGACACTGTCCGGATTTCGCTTCCGCGCGACGGGCTGAGCAGCGCCGATGTGCGCGATGTCCCCTTCTGATGCGGCAGGTGCCGTATGGCCGCCTGTGGCGCCTGTGACCCCAACTGCCCCGTGTTCGCCCGGCGTTCAGCAACGTCCGGATAACGGAACACCTCGATCAGCATCACGGTTGCGCATCCATTCCCCGCCAAGGCTGGTAACAGATCGCAACCCCGTTGAAGACTCCCGCTCCAAGGGGCCTTCGCCCCTGTGTACGACGGACTGATCACGTCGCTACAGCGGCAAGTGCGGGCCGGTCACCGCCGGTTGAGAGGGGTCCCTGCCACGATGACGGCGCCAATGCATGACACACCTGCGGACGCGAAACCCACTAAGGACGTCGCCCCCGCAGCTGGTGCAGGGGTGAAGAAGGTCGAGGGACGGTCCCTCAAGCAGATCGCCTGGAACCGGCTGAAGCGCGACAAGGTCGCGCTCGCGGGCGGCATCACCGTGCTCGTCCTGGTCCTGGTCGCCATTTTCGCGCCCCTGATCGTGAGCCTGCTCGGCCACCCGCCGAACGACTTCCACCAGGAGAAGCTCGACGAGCTGACCAACCTGCCCAAGGGCGCCCTCGGCGGCGTCAGCGGCGACTACCTCTTCGGAGTCGAGCCCAACAAGGGCCGTGACGTCTTCAGCCGGATCGTCTACGGCGCCCGGATCTCGCTGCTCGTGGCCTTCCTCGCCGCGATCGTCGCCGTCGCCCTCGGCACGCTGTTCGGCATCATCGCCGGCTACTTCGGCGGCTGGGTCGACGCGCTGATCAGCCGCGTGATGGACGTGCTGCTCTCCTTCCCGCAGCTGCTCTTCATCATCTCCCTGGTCTCGGTCCTTCCGGACGACCTGCTCGGCCTTGAGGGCACGAGCGTGCGCGTCGCGATCCTGGTCCTGGTGATCGGCTTCTTCGGCTGGCCGTACATCGGCCGCATCGTGCGCGGCCAGACGCTCTCGCTGCGCGAGCGCGAGTACGTCGAGGCGGCCAAGAGCCTCGGCGGCGGCCGGCGCCACATCCTGTTCCGCGAACTGCTGCCGAACCTGGTCGCCCCCATCACCGTCTACGCGACGTTGATGATCCCCACCAACATCCTCACGGAGGCCGCCCTCAGCTTCCTCGGCGCCGGCGTCAAGCCGCCGACCGCCTCCTGGGGCGGCATGCTGCGGGACGCCCTCGCCACCTACGAGCACGACCCGATGTTCATGGTCTTCCCCGGCGTGACGATCTTCATCACGGTGCTCGCCTTCAACCTCTTCGGGGACGGGCTGCGCGACGCGCTCGACCCCAAGGGAACCCGCTAGCAGTACCCAACTGACTTGCCCCTGCCGCATGTCAGGTGGCTCTTTCCATGGATCTCCGGCAGCTACAGGCCAGGGACCGCGAATCTCGGAGGTTGCGCGAAAATGCCCACAGTTTCCCCGAAACGACGGCTTGCCGCTGGTGCGGCCCTCGTAGTCGCGGCGCTGGTCACCACCACGGCGTGCGGCAGTGGCGACGGTGACGGTGACGGCGACGGCAAGGGCGCCGGCTATAACGCCGCCCTGAACAAGGTCGCCAACCCGTCGAAGAAGACCGGCGGCACCCTGCGCATGGTCGGCAAGCAGGACCTCGACTCCGCCGACCCGCAGCGCGCCTACTACGGCATGTCCTGGGACTTCATGCGCTTCTACACCCGGCAGCTGGTGTCCTACGACACCAAGCCGGGCAAGGCGGGCACGAAGCTGGTCCCGGACCTCGCCGAGTCCACGGCGAAGATCTCCAAGGACGGCAAGACCTACACGTACACGCTGCGCGACGGTGTCACCTGGGAGGACGGCTCCCCGCTGACCTCCAAGGACGTCAAGTACGGCATCGAGCGCATCTGGGCCAAGGACACCATCACCGGTGGCCCGGGTTACCTGCGCCAGGCGCTCGACCCCAAGGGCGAGTACCCGGGTCCGTACAAGGACCGGTCGAAGGACAAGCTCGGTCTGAAGGCGATCGAGACGCCCGACGACAAGACCATCATCTTCAAACTGCCCAAGCGCAACGGTGACTTCGAGCAGTTCCTCGCCATGCCGTCCGGCTCTCCGGTCAAGGCGGCCAAGGACACCAAGGCCAAGTACACCTCGCGGCCGTTCTCGGCGGGCCCGTACAAGTTCGACACGTACAAGCCCGGCAAGAAGATCGTCCTGGTCCGCAACGACAAGTGGAAGAAGGCCTCGGACCCGATCCGCCCGGCCCTGCCGGACAAGATCGACGTGACGATCTCCGCCAACCTGGAGGAGAACGACAAGCGCCTGATGGCCGGCGACTACGACGTCGACATGAACGGCACCGGCATGACGCAGTCCGGCCGCGTCACCGCCATCCAGGACCACCGCGGCAACGTCGACAACATGCACACGTCCTTCGTGCGCTACGTCGCCCTGATCCACACCGCGAAGCCGTTCGACAACGTCCACTGCCGCAAGGCGGTCTTCTACGGCACGGACTTCGCGGCCCTGCAGCAGACCCGCGGTGGCAAGCTCGCCGCCGGCGACATCGCCAACAGCACCTTCCCGAAGGCGATCCCGGGCAACAGCGAGTACGACCCCTACGGCGTCCTCGAGCGCAAGGGCAAGCCGAACATCGCCAAGGCCAAGGACGAGCTCAAGCAGTGCGGCAAGCCGGGCGGCTTCAGCGCCAAGCTGACCGCGCGCAACAACAACCCGGGTGAGGTCGACGCCGCCGAGGCGCTCCAGGCCCAGCTGAAGAAGGTCGGCATCAACGTCTCGGTCGAGTCCCTCGACGGCGCCGACTCCGCGAGCATCACCGGCTCGCCCTCCGTGGTGAAGAAGCGCGGCTACAGCATGCAGATGTCCGGCTGGGGCCCCGACTTCCCGTCCGGCCAGGGCTACGCGCAGCCGCTGTTCGACTCCCGCTTCCTGGTCGAGAACGGCAACTACAACGAGTCGCAGATCAAGGACAAGCAGATCGACAAGCTCTTCGACGAGGCGATCGCCGAGGTCGACCCGGTCAAGGCCGGTGAGATCTACAAGAAGGTCGACAAGCGCATCCTCGACCAGGCCGACTGGATGCCGTTCCTGTACGAGAAGAACATCACCTGGCGCGGTTCGAGGCTGACCAACGCCTACATGAACGACGCCTACAACGGCCGCTACGACTACGTCTCGCTCGGCGTCACGCAGAAGTAGCAGCACCCCGGCCGCGGCGGCCAACCGCCGCCGCGGCCCCCGTAGTTCCGTAGTTGACTGTCCGTCACACCGCCGCCGCATCCCGCCAGTCCGAAGGGCAGGTGATGGCCCCGGGCGGTGGCCTTGAACCCCTCACGAGGGGGCTGAAGGCCATCGCCGGGCCGCGCACAGTGCTTGCTTATCTCATCCGGCGCCTGATCGCCGTTATCGTCATGGTGCTGGTCGTACTGCTCGCGACCTTCACCGTCTTCTTCATGCTGCCCAAGTGGGCGGGACAGGACATCGCCGTCCTCTTCGCCGGCAAGCAGGCCGGAGCCGAGCAGCTCGAGGGCATCCGGACCAAGCTGGGTCTCGACGATCCGCTGCTCGTCCAGTTCTGGGACTTCATCAAGGGCATCCCGATGGGCCGGGACTACAGCAACGGCAGCGACGTCACGCACTGCCCGGCGCCGTGCTTCGGCTACTCCTTCCGCACCGAGGCCCCCGTCTGGGAGACCCTCAAGGACGCCCTGCCCGTGACCGGCGCGCTCGCCGCCGGCGCCTGCGTCCTGTGGCTCGCCGCCGGTGTCGCCACCGGTGTGGTCTCCGCGCTCAAGCGCGGCACCATCTGGGACCGGGCCGCGATGACCACCGCCCTCGGCGGCGTCTCGCTCCCCGTCTTCTTCACCGGCATGATCGCGATGGGCATCTTCGTCCACAACCTGGGCTGGGTGAAGATCGCGGACAGCCTCAGTACCGACGACTCGATCGACGTCTGGTTCCAGACGCTGCTCCTGCCGTGGATCGTGCTCGCCTTCCTCAACGCGGCGATGTACGCGCGCCTCACCCGCGCCACCATGCTGGAAGTCCTCGGCGAGGACTACATCCGCACCGCGCGCGCCAAGGGCCTCGGCGAGGCCGTCGTCATCCGCAGACACGCCCTGCGCTCCGCGATGACGCCGATCCTCACCGTCTTCGGACTCGACCTCGGCGTCCTCATGGGCGGCGCCGTGCTCACCGAGTCCACCTTCAACCTTCCGGGCCTCGGCCTCGAAGCGGTCAGGGCCATCAGCAGCAAGGACCTGCCCGTGATCCTCGGCGTCACCCTGTGCGCGGCCCTCGCCATCGCCATCGCCAACCTCGTCGTGGACCTTCTGTACGCCGTCATCGACCCGCGAGTGAGGCTGGGATGACCGAACTGTCCAAGAGCGGAGCGACGCCCGAGGAGGGCGCCGCCACCAAGTCCGGCGCCGCCGTCGGCGAAGTGGTCTCCGGCTCGCCCGCTTCCTCCGCCTTCCTCGAGGTGCGCGACCTCAAGGTGCACTTCCCCACCGACGACGGCCTGGTCAAGTCCGTCGACGGGCTCAGCTTCTCCCTGGAGAAGGGCCGCACCCTCGGCATCGTCGGCGAGTCCGGCTCCGGCAAGTCCGTCACCTCGCTCGGCATCCTCGGCCTGCACACGGCCGGGCAGTACGGCCGCCGCAGGGCGCAGCTGTCCGGCGAGATCTGGCTGAACGGCACCGAGCTGCTGAGCGCGCCGCCGGACGAGGTGCGCAAGCTGCGCGGCCGCGACATGGCGATGATCTTCCAGGACCCGCTGTCCGCGCTGCACCCGTACTACTCCATCGGCAAGCAGATCACCGAGGCGTACCGGGTCCACAACGACGTCGACAAGAAGGTCGCCCGCAAGCGCGCCATCGAGATGCTCGACCGGGTGGGCATCCCCCAGCCGGACAAGCGGGTCGACTCCTACCCGCACGAGTTCTCCGGCGGCATGCGCCAGCGCGCCATGATCGCGATGGCGCTCGTCAACAACCCGGAGCTCCTGATCGCCGACGAGCCGACGACGGCCCTCGACGTGACGGTCCAGGCGCAGATCCTCGACCTCATCAGGGACCTGCAGAAGGAGTTCGGCTCCGCGGTCATCATGATCACCCACGACCTGGGCGTCGTCGCGGAGATGGCCGACGAGCTGCTCGTGATGTACGGCGGCCGCTGCGTCGAGCGCGGCTCCGCCCAGCAGGTGTTCTACGAGCCGCAGCACCCCTACACCTGGGGCCTGCTCGGCTCCATGCCGCGCATCGACCGCGAGGAGACCGAGCGGCTCGTGCCGGTCAAGGGCTCCCCGCCCAGCCTCATCAACCTGCCGAGCGGCTGCGCCTTCAACCCGCGCTGCCCCTACGCCGACGTACCCAAGGACCGGATCACGCGCACCGAGCGCCCCGAGCTGACCGAGGTCGGCTCCGGGCACTACTCGGCCTGCCACATGTCGCGCGAGGAGCGCACCAAGATCTGGACCGAAGAGATCGCGCCGAAGCTGTGAAGGACCAGGACATGACCATCCCCCAGCAGGCGAAACCCGCCCCTGAAGCGGCGCCGGAGCCGCTGCTCAAGGTCGAAGGACTGGTGAAGCACTTCCCCATCAAGAAGGGGCTGCTCCAGCGCCAGGTCGCGGCCGTGCAGGCCGTCGACGGGCTCACCTTCGACGTGCGTCCCGGTGAGACCCTCGGCGTCGTCGGCGAGTCCGGCTGCGGCAAGTCGACGATGGGGCGGCTGATCACGCGCCTGCTCGAACCGACCAGCGGGCGCGTGGAGTTCGAGGGCACGGACATCACGCACCTGGGCACGGCCCGGATGCGGCCGCTGCGCCGCGACGTGCAGATGATCTTCCAGGACCCGTACTCGTCCCTGAACCCGCGGCACACCATCGGCACGATCGTCGGCGCGCCCTTCAGGCTCCAGGGCGTCAAGCCCGAGGGCGGCATCAAGAAGACCGTCCAGGAGATGCTGGAGCGCGTCGGCCTCAACCCCGAGCACTACAACCGCTATCCGCACGAGTTCTCCGGCGGTCAGCGCCAGCGCATCGGCATCGCCCGCGCGCTCGCCCTGAAGCCGAAGCTGGTCGTCGCGGACGAGCCGGTCTCGGCCCTCGACGTCTCCATCCAGGCGCAGGTCGTCAACCTCCTCGACGACCTCCAGGACGAGCTCGGCCTCACGTACGTGATCATCGCGCACGACCTGTCGGTCATCCGGCACGTGTCCGACCGGATCGCGGTGATGTACCTCGGCAAGATGGTCGAGCTCGCGGACCGCCAGGACCTGTACACCAAGCCCATGCACCCGTACACCAAGGCGCTCCTGTCCGCGGTGCCGGTGCCCGACCCCAAGCGGCGCGGCGCCAAGAGCGACCGCATCCTGCTGCGCGGGGACGTGCCCTCGCCGATCGACCCGCCGACCGGGTGCCGCTTCCACACGCGGTGCTGGAAGGCGACGGAGATCTGTGCGGTCAAGGAGCCGCCGCTGCTCGCCCTCGAGGGCTCGCACCAGGTGGCGTGCCACCATCCCGAGAACGCGGATGATCAGGCGCCGGAGGACACGAAGCTGTTGTCGGCGGCGAAGGAGGCCATTGACGTCGTGACGGTGACGACGGCGGCCGACGAGGCCGACGCGGCTTCGACCAAGTCGGACTAGCGCGCCCCTACTGGGGGCTCCGCCCCCAGACCCCCTTCTCTCCGGCCTGCGGCCTCGTCCTCAAACGCCGGACGGGCTGATTCCCCACCCACCCGCCCTTCCCACT
>NZ_JBHYJH010000265.1:0-8625 GCF_042740445.1 Streptomyces sp. NPDC059003
CTCAAACGCCGGACGGGCTGGAAAATCCAGCCCGTCCGGCGTTTGAGGACCGGGGTCTGGGGCGTCCCCGCGAGGGCACCCGCCCGCACCCTCACCCCGCCACCCGATGCCCCGCCAAGTGATCCCACGTCGTCATCATCGCGTCCCACCCGTCGGGGAACTTCACGGTCACCCCCAACTGCACGGGCTCCGTGGACGGATGGTCGTCGAGGAGCTCACCGACCCCCGCACGGCACACCACGATGCACGCATGCCGGTGCCGGGAGGTCAGCACACACAACCGCCCCGTCTCCAAGTGGAACGCCGTCGCATCCGGCCGCCCGGACAACGGATGCAGCACGACGGTCACATCGAACTCCCGCCCCTGGAGCCGATTCGCGGTGTCCACGGTCACGCCCACCACGCCGAGCTCCGCGAGAGCGCCCCGCACGGCCGCGGCCTGATCCCGGTGCGCGGTCCCCACGGCCACCCGCCCGGCCGTGAGCGGCACCGGACCGGCGTCCCGCTCGGACGTCGCGGCGCCACCCCGGTCGAGCAGCCGCCGCACCACCTGGGCGACGGCCCGCACGGCCTCCGGGTCGGTGCGCGGCGTGTGCCGGGCGGGCAGTTCGAGCAGCCCCCACCCCGAGACGGCCGCCTCGTCGATGACCCGGTCGGGCCCGGAGCCGTCCGACGGCACGGCGAAGGCGAGCGACCGGTCCCCGTGCCCGGTCCCGCTGCGGAACGGCGTGAACGGATAGAACGCGGCGGACACCAGCGGCGCCGCCGACGCGGGCAGCCGCCAGGACACCGGAAGGCGGTGCTGCGGCAGGCCGGGGTTGTGCGCGAGGAGCGTGCTCACCGCGCTCGCGGACGGGTCGTACGCGAGCCCCGCCCACTGGTCGGCCTCGGCGATGGCGAACGGGTCGAGCTGCCCGGGGTCGCCCACGAACAGCGCGCGCTCGAAGAGCCCGGCCACCGCGAGCAGCCCGTCGGACCGCATCTGGTAGGCCTCGTCCACGATCGCGTGCCCCCACGGCTCCACGCCCCGCACGTGCGCCCACTTCGCGGCGGTGGACACGACCACGTCCAGGCCCGCGAGGTCGGCGGCCTTCGCGGACTTCTTGACGTTCGGCAGGGCGTCGAGTGCCTTGTCGTACGCGTCGGAGTCACTGCTGTGCAGGCGCCCCACCGGCAGCTCGGGATCCTTCTCGGCGAGGCGCAGGACCAGGTCGTCGACCTGGGCGTTCGTCTGCGCCACCACCATCAGGGGCCGCCCGGCAGCGGCCAGCTCCCGCGCCGCGCGCACCACGAGCGTCGACTTGCCCGCGCCGGGCGGCGAGTCCACGACGACACCCCGGTGCGCCCCGTGCAGCGTGTCGTGCAGGATCGCGTCCGTGGCGCGCGCGGCCTCGGCGGCGGGGTCGAACGGTGCCGCCGCCCCGGAGAGCGGCACGGGCGGCACCGGAGGCACGGGAGGCACGGGCGGCGGGGGCGGCGGGGGCGGCGGGGGCGGCGTCACAGGATGTCCTCCGTGGTCACGCGGTCGGGGCTTTCGGCGCGGACCGCTTCCGCGTCGGGCGGGCCGCCGTGCGTCCACGGCGTGTCCTCCGGCTCCGGCAGCTTGGGCCCGCCGCGCTGCTCGTGCTCGAAGAGCGTCCAGCACAGGCGGTCGCCGGGCTCCGGCACGGACCCCGGCTCGGGCTCCTTGCCGCGGCCCATCTTGTCCATCAGCCGCAGCACGAGCGCCCCCTCGTCGCCGTACGCCACGAACTGCGCGGCCTGCGGCTTGCCGTCGAGCGAGCGGTAGACCTTCGCGCCCTCGTCCAGATGCGGCCGGTCGGCGGTGCGCACGGTCAGCAGCGGGCGCGGGCGCGGCGACCTGCCCTCGCTGTACGCCATGACGACCTCCGTGACCTCCCCGGCGAAGGCCTCGCCCGCGAGCCGCCGCCCCGCCATCACCAGCGGGTCGTCCAGGGCCTCCTGGGCGTCGAGCCTGGCCTGCTCGCGCTCCCGCGTCGCCAGCTTGTTGGCCGCCGTCACCGCGTCGTCGACGCGCGGCTGCGGCGGCTCACCGGCGGCGACGCGGTCGCGGTGGGCGGTGAACGACCAGCGGTCGCTGCGCCAGCGGTCGGCCGCGCGCGGCGCCTCCGGCAGCGTGCACAGGGCGTCGAGGCCGCGCCACACCGCGTCCCACGTGGGTCTGGTACGGCTGTCGACCAGGGCGCGGAGCTCCCGCTCGGCCGCGGTCAGGGCGGCGAGGCGGGCGTCGGCCGCCAGGCCGTCCTCGGCGGCGGCCAGGGCGGTCCGCGCGCGGTCGTAGGCGTCGATCGCCGGGGCGAGGAGCTGGTTGTCGAACGCCGGGTCGGTGGCCGGGCCCGCGGGCGGGCACACCAGCTGCCCGTCGGCGTCCCGCGCCAGCTCCGCACGGAGTGCCGCGTCCGCGCCCGACGCGCCGTCGGGCGCCTCGATCCACGCGAGCAGCGCCCCCAGGTGCTGCTCCTCCAGGCTCGACTGGCCCGTCGCCCAGTGCCGGGACAGCAGGTCCGTCATGGCGAGCAGCAGCGCCGAGCCCGGCACGCGGGAGCGCTCCGCGAAGTGCGTCAGCCAGCGGCCGAGCAGCGGGACGCGGGGCGGCGCCGGATAGGGCGCGTCCGGCTCCTGCTCGGCGGTGCGGCGAAAGCGCATCGAGCGGCCCAGGAGCCGGACGAACTCGACGCCCGCGCGGCTCGGCACGATCAGCTGCGGCGCGTCCGCGCACAGGTCGACCTCGACCTTGACGCGCTTGCCGGTCTCCGGGTCGGTCTCGGTGCGCTCGGCCGCCTCCACCTCGCCCTCGTACGACTCCACGTACGGCAGGAGCGTGTCGGCGAGCTCGGCCAGGAACGCGAAGCGGAGGTCGCGGTCCCGGGGCTGCGGGACGACCAGGAGCCGCGGCGACGTGCGCTCCGTGCCGATCAGTGCCCCCAGGGGCGCGCCGGCTTCGCCCGCCGTGGTCAGCGGGACGAGGACCAGGGGGCGCTGGGAGAGGTGGCGGTGGCGCACCGTCGCGCGCGGCTGTGCGTGGCCGGTGGTCACCGCCTCCAGGCGGGCCAGGTTGTCGATCAGCGTCATCCGTGACTCCCCGCCAGCGCCTCCGCCCGCAGCTCCCCGGCTCTGCGCAGGGCCGCCACCGCCGGGTCCCGCGGGTCGCCAAACTCGCCCCGGGACGCCGAGAGGGCCTCGTCGACGGTGGTCAGGGCGCCGAGGTCGGCGCGCAGGGAGCGGCCGAGCGCCGTCACCTCGCCCGCGGCCCGCGCCCGCGTACGGCAGTGGAAGGCGAGCTCGCAGGCCGCCAGGCACTCCGGCGCGTACGTCGCGGGGACCGCGTCGACCGCGGCGGTCAGCTCGGCGGCGGGGCGGCCGACGTCGAACGTCGTGCCCGGCGGGAGCGTCGCCGCGATGTCCTCGACGCGGGCCAGCCGGGACAGCTGGCGGCGCGTGACCGACAGCTGCTTGCGGATGTCCACGGCGGACGCCGCGGGGAGGTTCGAGAAGTCCTTCGGGCACACGAGCAGCACCCGGTGGCGCACCGTCGGCGCCGGGTCGAGCCGGGCCGCGACGGCCTCCAGGGCGAGCACGTACACCGCGGCCTGCCGGGCGGCCGCGCCGACCTTCGCCGCGTCCGCCGCGCCGTCGATCATCGGGAACGACTTGATCTCGACCACCGTCCACGTCCCGTCCGGCGCGACGACCACCGCGTCCGGCTCCAGGAACGCGAGCGTGCCCGCGACGTCCAGGGCCAGCATGGGGTGGTCGAGGAGCGTCCAGGCACCGGCGTCGGTGGCGTCGCGCAGGGCGAGCGAGGTGCGGGCCGCGCGGCCTTCGGGCCCGGCCGCCGACAGGTCCGGCACGCTCGCCCCGCCCGGCACCGGCTCGGGACCGCCGCCCACGCGCGCGTGCGTCAGGCGCAGCAGCTCCGCGCCGCCGTCCGCCTTGACCCGCGCCTCGAAGGCGTGCCCGCGCATGAACGCGAACTGGGACTGGCCGAACCCGGACGGCGCGCCAAGCGACTCCGCGAGCGCCGCCTTGGGCACCCCGGCGCCGTCCAGGAGGGCGCGGCGCCGACAGCCCGGGTTCGCCGCGAGCGCGGCGAGGGCGCGGGCGTCCAGGGGCTGCGGCGGTACGTCAGGTCCGCGCAGCTCCGCGAGCCGCTGCCGCAGCGCCGTCCCCGGTGTCGGCGGCGTGTCCTGCGGGCCGTCCGCCGTTCCTGCCGCCGGGCTTCCCGCCCGCCTTGGGCCTGGCGCCCGGCTCGGCACCGAGCTTGCGCTGATGGGGAATTCGCTCACCCGTGGAAGTCTGGCATCCACCACTGACAAGTGGGGCCTCTGCGGCGGACGAGGCGGCCGCGGCGCCGCCCACCGGGATACCGGAGCCGATGCCGCGCGGGGCGAGCGCCTTCGGCAGGTGCGGCGCGAGCCGCGTCTTGACCCGGTCCGTGAGCCGCCGCACCGGCCGGACGAGCAGCAGCCCCACGCCCATCACCGCGGCGCCCGCGACGGCGTCGAGGAAGTAGTGGTTGGCGGTGCCCATCACCACGATCGTGGTGAGCAGCGGATAGGCGACGGCGAGGGTCTTCATCAGCGGCGTGCGCCCGTAGCGCCACAGCATCACGCCGCACCACAGCGACCAGCCGACGTGCAGGCTGGGCATCGCCGCGTACTGGTTGGTCATGCCGCCGAGCCCGCGCGGGGCGCTGGCCTGGCCGCCCCACCAGCCCCAGTCGGCGTACTGCGCCATCGTGTCCACGAAGCCGTACTTGTTCTCCAACAGCCGCGGCGGACAGGTCGGCAGCAGCGAGAAGCCGATCAGGCCGATCAGCGTGGACATCATCAGCCAGGTGCGGGCCGCGGCGTAGTGCACGGCTCTGCTGCGGAACAGCCACACCAGGATCAGCGGCGTCACTACGTAGTGCAGGGAGGCGTACCAGAAGTCGGCGGGGACGCCGAGGGAGGTGTGCGCGGTGAACAGCCGGTTCAGGGGGTGTTCGAGGTTGAGGTTCAGGGCCTTCTCGATGCGCAGGATCGCGAGACCGTGGTCCACGGCGGTCGTCACGTCACCGCGGGCGAGGAGCCGCCCCGCCGAGTACGCGCCGTAGATCAGCAGGATCAGCGGCAGCTCCGTCCACCAACGAGGGCGGATTCCTGGTACGCGGTGCCCGGATATGCCGCCGTTGCCGGCGCCCTGTGCCTCGGTCTGCGGCATCCGGTGGATCCCCCATCTCATTTCGCGCTGTTCCCGCTCGGTTCTCTCGCGGCGTACGGCCGCTGGGTCACTTTACGGCGTACGCGAAGGCCGATGAGTCATCCCCCTGATGGTCATAGACGCAGAGATCGGCGCGTGGGTTGCTCTTTGCGCCAGTGAGTGATGATGGAGGGAACGGACAGACAACTGTCCCCTTTTGTCCAGGCATGCAACCCCTATATCCCTCCAGTACGCCCCCTATCCGCCCCCTTCGCACTCCGTACGCACCCCCTTGGAAGGCACCCCCATGGCACCGCGCATCCTGCTGGCCCGGCACGGACAGACGGAATGGTCACTGTCCGGAAAGCACACCGGCAGGACGGACATTCCGCTCCTCGAAGAGGGCCGGCGCGGCGCCAAGCTCCTCGGTGAACGCCTGCACCGGGCGCCCTACGACGGCCTCTCCGGAGTCGAGGTGCGCACGAGTCCGCTCTCCCGCGCGCGGGAGACGTGCGACATCGCCGGGTTCGGCGACCGGGCCGCCGAGTGGGACGCGCTGATGGAGTTCGACTACGGCGCGTACGAGGGCCTCACGCCCGCCGACATCCAGGCCTTCCGGCCCGGCTGGTTCATCTGGCGCGACGGCGTGCCCGACGGCGAGACCCTGGCGCAGGTGTCCGCCCGCGCCGACGAGGTCGTCGCGTGGGCGCGCGAGGCCGACCGGGACGTGCTCGTCTTCGCCCACGGCCACATCCTGCGCGCCATCGGCGCGCGCTGGCTCGGCTACGACATCGACTTCGCGGCCCGCATCCGCCTCAACCCGACGTCCCTCTCCACCCTGGGCTGGGCCTACGGCCAGCCGGCCCTCGAATCCTGGAACGAAACGGGTCACCTGGCCGGTTAGTACGTCCCGCCGCTACCGCGGCGGCTTTACCCCGCCCGCCCACCCAGTACCAACCGTCCCGGCCGCACCCGCCGACGGCGGCCGGCTCCCGCCGGGGGCGCTCCCCGCTGTCCGACTGGAAACGGGCGGGCGGGTGGGAAACAACCGCCGCGGTAGCGGCGGAAACCCCCCACCGGCCCGCACCCGCCCACCTCATGCGCAGCCCTCTACCGAGCCCGTCGCGAGGCGTGGGCGTCGAGGAAGTCGCCCACTCCGCCCACCCGCCGATGCGGCAGCAGCAACCGCGCGGTGGTCGCCAGCATCGCCTGGATGCGGGAGGACTGGACCTCGTCCAGCAGGGCGAGCACCCGCAGACCGGCGGCCGCGGCCTCGTCGGGCCGCCCGGCCCGGGCGAGGTCATCGGCCAGCTCGGCGGTGTACAGCGCGATGTTCCGCATGAACTGCGGCGTCTCCACCGCCGCAACCCCCGCGGCGCGGTGCGCGTGCCGCGCGGCCCGCTCCCAGTCCCCGAGCGCCGACCAGCACTGCGCCTCGAGGCCCGCGAGCTCCGCAGGACCGTAGAAGGTCATCCACTCGGGGTCGGTCTCGGAAGGACCCCGCTCGAAGAGCGTGTGCGCACAGGTGAGTGCCCGCTCACAGCCCCCGCGGTCACCGAGCCCGGCCCAGCCGCCCGCCTCCCGCAGGGCGATGAGGGACAGGAGCAGCGGCGAGGCGAGGTGCCGCGCGGCGCGCGCGGCGGCCTGCGCGGCCCGCACCGCCTCACGCGGCCGCCCCGTGTCCCGCGCGAGGAACGCCGTGTTGCAGAAGGCATGCGCCTCCAGCGCGGGATCGCCGGACATCCGGGACGTCGCGAGCGCCTCGGCGTAGTGCGAGCGGGCGTCGTCGAAGCGCCCGGAGTCATGGGCGAGCCAGCCCACGGAGATGGCGAGTTCGCCGGCGCCCGCGTAGAGCCGGTCCGCCGTCGTCTGGCCCGCCTGCCGGGTGGTGCCCGCGTCGAGCAGGGCGTACGCCGTGCGCAGCGGCGCGGCGGCCCGCCGGTAGAGGCCGTCGGCGCCGTGCCGGTCGTCGAGCAGCCGGATCCTGCGGACCGCCTCCTCGACCGCGCTCACCTCGGCCTCACCGGCCGCGCGGGCGTAGGCCTCGCCGACGCCGCCCAGCGGGAACCCGGTGGCTCCCAGGGAGGCGGCCGCCACGGTGCCGCTGGTCATGAATGCGCGACGCCGCACGTCGCTCACCTCGTCGCTTTCGTTCTCGTCGCGCTGATCACGCTGGTCGTGCTGGTCGTGCTGGTCGTGCTGGTCGTGCTGGCCGTGCGGTTCGTGCGGGTCCCCCGGGGGAGCGCCGGACTCCGTGCGCGCCCCCCGGCCCCGTACCGCCGAGCGCGGCGCGAAGCCCAGATCCGTCAGCGTCCGGCCGGGGAACATGTGCAGGAACACCCGCTCGTACGCGTAGTTGGGACAGCGGATCTCCCCGGCCTCCACGCGTCCGACGTACCGCGCGTCGCAGCTGACCCGCTCCCCGATCTCACGCGCGGCCCGCCGCACCGCGGCGGCGAACTCGCCCGGTGAGCGCTGCCCGCGCAGCCGCCGGAAGGCGAGGTTCGGTCGCGGAGGCGGAGGTGACGATGCCGACGACTGCCTGGACGACGACGCCATGCCGGATCCTCTCGTGCGGGACCGTGCCGGACGGGCCTCGGCCCACACGGAGCTGCCCCAGTCCTGCCCCCGGCACGGCCCTGTTCCGGCGGAGCATGAAAGTACCGGCTGTGACACCGCGCTGACGCGGAGTTTGGCTACAAACCGGATATCTCACCCGTGATCTGCCATGAACTGCCATCCTTTGCGGCGGCGTGGCGCCGTAGCCCTTGACGCCGTGGGGCGTTGAACCATGCGGAGAGGGAGCGACGCGGCTTCCGCCCTGGCGAGGAGGGGTTCCCTTGTTGGAGGTCGGCATGGAGAACAGCGAATCTGGGGGCTCACTGACGACGGCGCGGCACCGGCCGAGCCAGGACCGCAGCGTCCGGCCGCACGGTTCGCCCGGTCCGCACGGTTCGCACGACGAGTGCGATCTCGTGACCGTGCCCGCGCGGCAGGGACTCGAAGCGGTCGACATCCTGCGCCGGGGTGCCGGTGACGAGGCCGTCGGTCCCGTCCTGCACGACGGCAGCTGCGACACCCTCGGCTTCCTCGTGCCGCCCGGGACGGCCGACGGGTGGGACGTGCCCGGCAGTGCGTGTACGCAGACCTTTGGGCGGGGTGTTGCCCTGCGGCAGGAGCCGGTGCCTGCGCCGCCGGTTGCCGGTACCGGGTGGCTCGTGCCGCCGGGCAGTACCGATCCCGTCACCGACCCGGTGGTGCTGCGTGCCGCGCTGGGCGAGGCGGCCCGCATGATCGAAGCCGCGGACAACTGTCGTTGACCCTGCCGGGGGCCTCCCCGATCCCGCCCCTTCCCGAAACCAGGGGGCTCCGCCCCCTGGACCCCCTTCTATCCGGCCTGCGGCCTCGCCCTCAAACGCCGGG
>NZ_JBHYJH010000266.1:0-8566 GCF_042740445.1 Streptomyces sp. NPDC059003
GCCGGTGCCGGCGCGCGGTGCCGGTGCCGGCGCGCGGTGCCGGTGCCGGCGCGCGGTGCCGGTGCCGGTGCCGGTGCGCGGTGCGCGGTGCCGGTGCCGGTGCCGGTGCCGCAGGCTGCCGGAACCCGGCGGCCGGGCGGCCGGGTGCTGGCGCGGGCCGGTGGCCGGGTGCTGGCGGATCCCGGGCGGCCGGGTGCTGGCGGAAGCCGGCGGCCGGGCCTGCCCGGGCCCGGCCTTGAGAGCAGCTTCAGCCGGGTTGGAGCCCGGCTCGCGGCGCGTTGACACTGTTTCGCGCCACCGCCTGCAATGTCGCTCGAAGACGGATCCGCCGCACGGCGGCCCGCCCAGTGCCCTGCTCGCCACCACCGACGCAACCCTTCAGGAGGTCTGCCGTGTCCGAGCATGCCCACCCCCCCGCTCCCCCCGCCGACGGCGAGAGCGCAGCGGGCACCGGCGTGTGGCTGATCGGGGCCCGCGGCTCCGTGGCCACCACCGCCATCGCCGGGTGCGCCGCGCTCGCCGCGGGCCTGTACCCGCCCACGGGCATGGTCACCGAGTCACCGCCGTTCACCGCGGCCGCACTGCCCGCCCTCTCCTCCCTGGTCTTCGGCGGCCACGACACCGTCGACTGGCCGCTGCCCAAACGCGCCGAGGCCCTGGCCGAGCAGGGCGTGCTGCCGCACGGCCTGGTGGAAGCGGTCAAGGGGGAACTGGCCGCCGCCGATGGGGAGATACGCACCGGCGGCCCGCTGCCCGGCCAGGAGCACACCGACCAGGAGCTGATCGCGGCGTTCGCCGCCGACATCACCGACTTCACCCGCCGCCACCGCCTGGAACGCACCGTCGTGGTGAACGTCGCCTCCACCGAGCCCGCCCCCGACACCGCCCCAGACCCAGACCCAGACCCAGGCACAGGCACAGGCGCTGGCACGGGCGCTGGCACGGGCACGGGCGGGGGCGGGGGCGGGGGCGGGGGCGGGGGCGGGCTGCCCGCCAGCTCGCTGTATGCCGCGGCCGCCCTGCGCGCGGGGTGTGCGTATGTGAACTTCACGCCGTCGGCCGGGATCCACCACCCGGCCCTGGCCGAGGCCGCCCGCAGCGCGCGGGTGCCCTATGCGGGCCGGGACGGCAAGACCGGGCAGACCCTGCTGCGGGCGGTGCTGGCGCCCATGTTCCACCAGCGCGCCCTTGAGGTGCGGGCCTGGTCGGGCACCAACCTGCTGGGCGGCGGCGACGGGGCCGCGCTCGCCGACTCCGCGGCCGCCGCGGCCAAGAACGCGGGCAAGAACCGGGTCCTTGCCGACACTCTGGGCCACCTGCCCCAGGGCCAGGTGCACATCGACGACGTGCCCGCGCTGGGCGAGTGGAAGACCGCCTGGGACCACGTCGCCTTCGAGGGCTTCCTCGGCTCGCGGATGATCCTGCAGACCATCTGGCAGGGCTGCGACTCCGCCCTGGCCGCCCCCCTCGTGCTGGACCTGGCCCGCCTGGCCGCCCGCGCCCACCAGGCGGGCCTGGCCGGCAGCCTGGCCCCGCTCGGCTTCTACTTCAAGGACCCCGACGGCGGCTCCGCCGCCCTGGCCGAGCAGTACCAGGCACTGTGCGCCTTCGCCGCAACGCTGGGGCGAGCGCGGTGAGCAGCCTGCGCGACTGGGCCGACCTGCTGCGCGTCTCGGCCCTGTGCACCGTCCCCGGCGACGCACTCGCCGGCGCCGCCGCCGGCCGCGCCCCGCTGGGGGCCCGCACCGCACTGGCCGCCGGGGCCTCGATGTGCCTGTACGAGGCGGGCATGGCCCTCAACGACTGGGCCGACCAGGACCAGGACGCCCGCGAGCGCCCCGACCGGCCGCTGCCCTCGGGCCGCATCCCGCCCGCCCAGGCCCTGGCCGCCGCCCTCGCCCTGACCGGCGCCGGCCTCGGCCTGGCCCGGGCCGCGGGCCGCCCCGCCGCCGTGACCGCCACCGCCCTGGCCGCCACCGTGTGGGCCTACGACCTGCGCCTGAAACACACCCCGGCGGGCCCGGCCGCGATGGCCGCCGCCCGCGGCCTGGACCTGATCCTGGGAGCCGCGGCCAGCGCCAACCCCGCCGCGGCAGGCGGGGGTCCGCTGCGGGCGGTGCGGCGCGCGTGGGCGCCCGCCGCCGTGCTCGGCGCCCACACCTACGCCCTCACCGCCCTCGCCCGCAACGAAGCCCGCGGCGGCTCGAGCCTGGCACCGCTGGCCGCACTCGCCACCACAACCGCGCTCGGCGCCACCGCCGCGCTCAGCACCACCGCCGCGCTCGGCGCCACCGCCGCACGGGGGACAACAGCCGCACCGGATGCAACACCCGTACGAGGTGCGGCGGCCGTACGGGGTGCAACAGCCGTACGGGGTGCGGCGGCTCTGCGAGGGACAGCGGCCGCGCTGGGGGCAACGGCCGTACGAGGGACAGCGGCCGCGCCGGGGGCGGCGGGCGCCTCGCGGCAGGCGCGCCCGGCGCGGCGGCGGCCGCAGGCCTGGGCCACCGCCGTCCTGGCCGGCGCCTACGTGGCCACCGCCGCCCGGCCCTACCTGCACGCCGCCCTCAACCCCTCACCGCCGCTGACCCAGCGGGCCGTCGGCGGCGGCATCCGCGCACTGATCCCGCTGCAGGCGGCGCTCGCGGCCCGCTCCGGCGCGCTGACCGGCGCCGCGCTGCTGACCGCGGTGGTGCCGGTGGCCCGCCGGCTGGCCCGGACGGTGAGCCCCACATGAGCATCCGGCTCGGCTACGGCACCAACGGCCTGGGGGACCTGCGCCTGATCGACGCCCTGCACCTGCTGGCCGACCTCGGCTACGACGGCGTCGGCCTGACCCTGGACCACATGCACCTGGACCCGCTCGCCCCCCACCTCGCCCGCCGGGTCGCCGCCCTCGCCCACCAGCTGGACACAGTAGGACTGTCCGTCACCGTGGAGACCGGCGCCCGCTACCTCCTGGATCCGCGCCGCAAACACGCCCCCAGCCTGCTGGAGGCCGACCCCGAGCAGCGCGCGGCGCGCACCGCGCTGCTGGTCACCGCCGTGCAGGTGGCCGCGGACCTGGGCGCCCACGCGGTGCACTGCTTCAGCGGCGCCCCGCCCGCCGCCACCAGCGAGCACAGCGCCTGGCAGCGCCTGGGCGACGCCCTCACCCCCGTCCTCGAGGCCGCGGCCGCCGCCGGGGTGCCGCTCGCCCTGGAGCCGGAACCCGGCCACCTCATCGCCACCCTCGCCGACTTCCACCGCCTGCGCGCCCAGCTGGGCAACCCCGCCCCGCTCGGCCTCACCCTCGACATCGGCCACTGCCAGTGCCTGGAACCTGAGCCCCCGGCCGCCTGCGTCCGCGCCGCGGCCCCCTGGCTGCGGCACGTACAGATCGAAGACATGCGGCGCGGCGTGCACGAGCATCTGCCCTTCGGCCAGGGCGAGATCGACTTCCCGCCGGTGCTCGCCGCCCTGGCCGCCACCGGCTACCAAGGGCTGACCGTGGTCGAACTGCCCCGCCACTCCCACGCCGGACCCGACCTGGCCCGCACCTCCCTGGAGTTCCTGCGCACCCAACTCGCCGCCCTGCCCCCCACCCCCGCTGCCCCCGCTGCTCCCGCCACCCCCACCCCCTCTGCCCCCTCTGTCTCGTCTGGCTCGTCTGTCTCGTCTGTTTCCTCTGCCTTCTGTGCCCCGTCCGCCGTGTCCGCGGCCCCGTCCGCGCAGGGAGACCCGCATGCCGATCACGTATGAACACTGGCCGGACCGCCTCGGCCCCCGGGGCACCGCCTGGATGAACGACGCACTCGCCGACGCCCGCGCGGCCGCCAGCACAACCGCCAACACGGCCGCGGACACCACCGCAGACCCGGCTGCCGCGGGTGGGGGTGCGGGTGGGGGTGTGCCCGCCTGGGAGCTGCGCTTCGCCGCGGCCGGCCGCGCCTGCGGCTTCGGCGAGGCGGCGGAGAGGGCCCGGGTGCTGCTGCTGCGCACGGCCCGCCCGGACGCGGCCACGGTGGCCCGGCTGTATGCACAGGGCACCGGGCCCGAGCGCCGCGCCGTCCTGCTGGCCCTGCCCGACCTGCCGCTGGCCCCCGACCAGGGCCTGGCGCTGGTCGAGGACGCGCTGCGCGCCAACGACACCGCGCTGATCGCCGCCGCCGTCGGCCCCTACGCCGGCGCCCGCCTGACCGCTCACGCCTGGCGCCACGCCGTCCTGAAATGCCTGTTCACCGGCGTGGCAGTCAGCAACGTGGCCGCGCTTGCCGAGCGGGCGCGCGGGGACGGGGAACTGGCGCGCATGCTGGGCGACTTCGCCGCCGAGCGCACCGCCGCCGCACGGCCGGTCCCTGAGGACCTGCGCCATGTGCTCGCCCTGACCGCACAGGAGGCCTGATGCGCATCTTCGACCCGCACATCCACATGACCTCGCGCACCACCGACGACTACGAGGCGATGTACGCGTGCGGGGTGCGCGCGCTGGTGGAGCCCGCCTTCTGGCTCGGCCAGCCGCGGACCTCGCCGCAGAGCTTCACCGACTACTTCGATGCCCTGCTGGGCTTCGAGCCGTTCCGCGCCGCGCAGTACGGCATCGCGCACCACTGCACGATCGCCCTGAACCCCAAGGAGGCCAACGACCCGCGCTGCACCCCCGTCCTCGACCTGCTGCCCCGCTATCTGGTCAAGGACGGCGTCGTCGCCGTCGGCGAGATCGGCTACGACGCGATGACACCGGCCGAGGACACCGCGCTGGCCCTGCAGCTGGAGCTGGCCGCCGGCCACCGCCTGCCCGTCCTGGTGCACACCCCGCACCGCGACAAGCTGGCCGGGCTGGCCCGCACCCTGGACGTGGTGGCCGACTCCGCCGTGCCCATCGGGCACGTCCTGCTCGACCACCTCAACGAGACCACCGTCAAACAGGCCAAGGCCAGCGGCGCCTGGCTGGGGTTTTCCCTCTACCCCGACACCAAGATGGACGAGCACCGCATGGTCGCCGTCCTCAAGGAGTACGGCCTGGAGCAGATCCTGGTCAACTCCGCCGCCGACTGGGGCAGAAGCGATCCGCTCACCACCTGCCGGGTCGGCCGGGCGATGCTCGCCGCGGGCTTCGACGACGACGACGTGGACCGGGTGCTGTGGCGCAACCCGGTCGCCTTCTACGGCCAAAGCGGCCGCCTGGCCCTTGAGCGGCCCGCCCCCGCCGCCCTGCACGAGGGCAACTCCCTGGCCCGCGGGGGCGAATGAGCCGTGCGCCTGATTCACCCCGACGGCTCCACCGTGCACCTGGCCTACTGCACCAACGTCCACCCCGCCGAGACCCTCGACGGCGTGCTCGCCCAGCTGGCCGAGCACTGCCGGCCGGTGCGCCGCCGCCTGGGCTGGCCCCGCCTGGGCATCGGCCTGTGGCTGGCCCGCGACGCGGTCCGCGCCCTGAACACCGAACCCGCGGCCCTGCGCCGCCTGCGCAGTGAACTGGACCGGCTGAGCCTGGAGGTCGTCACCCTCAACGGCTTCCCCTACCAGGGATTTGGCTCGCAGGTGGTCAAGTACCGGGTCTACCGGCCCAACTGGAGCGAGCCGGCGCGCCTGGCCCACACCAGCGACCTGGCCCGGCTGCTGGCCGCCCTGCTCCCCGACGACGTGAGCCAGGGCTCCATCTCCACCCTGCCGCTGGCCTGGCGCACCGGCTTCACCGACCGCGCCGCCCGCGCCGCCCACCAGGCCCTGCACGACCTCGCCCGCCGCCTGGACGTACTGGAGCAGGAGACGGGCCGCTGCATCCGCATCGCCCTGGAGCCGGAGCCGGGCTGTGTGGTGGAGACCACCGCCGACGCGCTCACCGCACTGGCCGGCCTGCCCGCCCACCGCATCGGGCTGTGCCTGGACACCTGCCACCTCGCCACCGCCTTCGAAGAGCCCGCCCACGCCCTGGCCGCCCTCGATGAGGCGGGGATCGCGGTGGTCAAGGTGCAGATGTCCGCGGCCCTGCACGCCGCCCACCCCCACGACCCCTCGGTGCGGGCGGCACTGGCCGCCTTCGACGAACCGCGCTTCCTGCACCAGGTACGGGCCCGCGCGGGCGGCACTGTGCAGGGCACCGACGACCTCGGTGAGGCGCTGGCCGGCGGGGTGCTGGATGCCCAGGTGCCCTGGCGCGCCCACTTCCACCTGCCCCTGCACGCGGTGCCCGCCCCGCCGCTGACCTCCACCCTGGAGGTGCTGCGCACCGCCCTTGCCCACCTGGTGGCAGGACCGGTGGCGCGCAGCACCCACTTCGAGGTGGAGACCTACACCTGGCAGGCCCTGCCGGCCGCCGCCCGCCCGGCCACCCACGCCCAGCTCGCCGACGGCATCGCCGCCGAACTGCGCCTGGCCAAGGACATGCTGACCGACCTCGGACTCAAGGAGCAGCCGTGACCGGCGCCCCCACGCCCCTGCTCGTGCTGGACGTGGTGGGCCTGACCCCCGCGCTCCTGGCCCACATGCCCCGCCTCACCCGGCTCGCCCGGGGCGGCTCGCACGCCGCCCTGGACACGGTGCTGCCCGCGGTCACCTGCGCCGCCCAGTCGACCTACCTGACCGGCACCCTGCCGGCCGAGCACGGCATCGTCGGCAACGGCTGGTACTTCCGCGAGCTCGGCGACGTCCTGCTGTGGCGCCAGCACAACGGCCTGGTGGCGGGCGACAAACTCTGGGACGCCGCCCGCCGCGCGCACCCCGGCTACAGCGTCGCCAACATCTGCTGGTGGTACGCCATGGGCGCCGACACCGACATCACCGTCACCCCCCGCCCCGTCTACTACGCCGACGGCCGCAAGGAACCCGACTGCTACACCCGCCCGGCGGCCCTGCACGACGAACTCACCCACAAACTCGGCACCTTCCCCCTGTTCCACTTCTGGGGACCGGGCGCCGACCTCGTCTCCAGCCAGTGGATCATCGACGCCACCCGGCACATCACCGCCACCCGCCACCCCGACCTGGCCCTGGCCTACCTCCCCCACCTCGACTACGACCTGCAGCGCTACGGCCCCAACGACCCCCGCTCCCACCAGGCCGCCGCCGACCTGGATGCCGCCCTCGCCCCGCTCCTGGCCGACGCCCAGGCGCAGGGCCGCACCGTGGTGGTGCTCTCCGAGTACGGCATCACCGAGGTCAGCCGGCCCGTCGACCTCAACCGCGTCCTGCGCCGCGCCGGACTCCTCGAGGTCCACACCCAGGACGGCATGGAATACCTCGACGCCATGGCCTCACGCGCCTTCGCCGTCGCCGACCACCAGATCGCCCACATCTACATCCAGCGCCCCGACGACCTCGCCCAGGTACGCCGGCTGCTGCAGGACGTCCCCGGCGTCGGACAACTGCTGGACGAGACGGGCAAGAAGGAACACGGCCTGAACCACCCGCGCGCCGGGGAACTGGTCGCACTCGCCGAACCCGACGCCTGGTTCACCTACTACTACTGGCTCGACGACGCCCACGCCCCCGACTTCGCCCAGCTCGTGGAGATCCACCGCAAACCCGGCTACGACCCCGCCGAACTCTTCCTCGACCCCCTCGACCCGTATGTGAAACTCAAAGCAGCAAGCGCCCTGGCCCGCAAGAAACTCGGCCTGCGCTACCGCATAGCGGTCGTGCCCCTCGACCCCTCCCCCGTCCGCGGCAGCCACGGCCTGCACCCCCAACGCCCCCAGGACGGCCCGCTGCTGCTGTGCTCACGCCCCGGCGAAGTCACCGGCACCCTCAAAGCCACCCAGGTCAAAGCACTGCTGCTGCGCCTGGCCGGCCTCACCTGACACACAACCAGGATCCAGCCCCTGAGACAGACCCCCCGGCGGCGGGGCCCGCGGCAGCAAACCTGCACCCCAAAACGACCCTGACCAGCCCCTGAGCCAGGCCGGGCCAGGCCTGGCCCGGCCTGGCCAGGCCTGGCCGCTGACCACCGCAGACACCCCCAGGCCCGCCACCAGCGCACGCGGACAGCAGACGGCGGACGGCAGACAGCGGACGGCGGGCGGCGGGCGGCGGGCGGCGGGCGGCGGGCGGCGACAGGGTGAGGGCAGGGGGTGCGGGTCTCCTCCCCCAGCAACGCCGCCTGCCCCTCACACCGTGCCAACGCCCGCCGCCCGGGGCGGGCAGCACCCCCTGCCGCGCGGGCCCTTGCCGCCGGAGGCAGACCCGCACCCCGCACCCGGCACGAAGACGGCCGCCGGGCGGGTGCGGGGCGGGGGGCGGGGCGGGGGGGTGGGTGCGGAGGCGTGGAACAGAACGCCTTGAGTCTGACTGGGGCGCCAAGGCCGGGCGCTTGGCCCGGGCCACCGGGATGTGTCACGATTTCCGCGCCCTTTGCATGTCCAAAACCGCCCCCCGCGGCCGCGGACCACGCGCCGCCGCCCGGGCCGGCCGGGCAAGAGCCGCACACCGGCCCCTCCTTCTTTTCTTCGAGCCCTCGCAGACGCCGACGGGCCTCTTCTCGTTTCGTCCGGGCCCTGGCACTGCCCAAGGCCCCCGCACCGCTTCCTTGTTCCCCCGCAGCCCGCCCGCCCGGCCTCACCGGCCGGGCGGGCCGGCTGCGGGG
>NZ_JBHYJH010000267.1:0-8551 GCF_042740445.1 Streptomyces sp. NPDC059003
GGCGGAGCCCCCTGGTTTTGGGTAAAGGGGCGGGTCTGGGGCGCCCCGCGAGGGCCGCTACCCTGCGACCCGCCCCCTCCGATACCGCCCCGGCGCCACCCCGAACTCCCTCTTGAACGCCTTGGCGAAGGCGAACTCCGACGTATAGCCCGCCCTCTGCGCGACCACGCGCAACGGCTCGTCCCCCTCCCCGAGCAACCGCCCGGCCAACGTCATCCGCCACCACGTCAGATACGCGAGCGGCGGCACCCCCACACTCGCCGCGAACCTCCGCGCGAACGGCGCCCGCGAGAGCCCCCCGAGCGCACCGAGCTCCTCCACGGTCCACGGATGCGAAGGGTCGGCGTGCACGGCCCGCAGCGCGGCGGCCACCGCCGGATCCGCGAGCGCCGCCGCCCAGCCCGTCGGATGCCCGGCGCCATGCCGCTCGCGGAGCCACCACGCCCGCAGGATGTACAGCAGCAACGTGTCGAGCAGCGCCGAGACGATCGTGTCCGAACCGGGCTGCGGCTCCTCGAGCTCGGCGCCGAGCAGCTCCACGGCCGACCGCAGCGAACGGTGGGCGCCGACCCGCGCCGGCAGATGGATCACCTCGGGCAGCTCGGAGAGCAGCGGATGGGCGCGGGCCCGGTCGAGCTGGTACGCGCCGCAGAGGATCACCGCGGACGGGGCCGCGCCGGCCTCGGCGGGCGTGAGGCGGGGCGGGGCCTCGGGCCAGGAGCCGTCCGGGTTCAGGCCGAAGCTCTCCAGCGGAGCCCCGGGATCGCTCGCCAGACCGTGCCCGCAGCCGTGCGCGAGGAACACGATGTCGCCCGCCGCGAGCGCCACCGGCTCCCCGCCCCCGCACCCCGGAAGCAGCCACGCCGACCCCTGGAGCAGCACGTGGAACCCGGCCCCGCCGTGCTCCGGGAACCGCGCGCCCCACGTCCCGTACTTGTCCCGGATCGCGGAGTGCGGCCGCCCGAGCCGCATGGCGGCGATCGCGTCACTGAGTACGTCCATGTCCGCACCATAGTGCGTGGCACACCGCCCGAGACGAGCGGACATAAAAGCAAGATCCACAGGCATGTCTCGTCTCGCGGGTGCCGCATAGCGTTCCCGTCATGACGACAACAGCTGCCGCGACCACCGCCCGCACCGTGCTCTTCGACGAGATCGGCGGACCCGAGGTCCTGAAGGTGCGCGACCTGCCCCTGCCCGCCCCGGGCCCCGCCGAGGTCCAGATCAAGGTCGAGGCCATCGGCCTCAACCGCGCCGAGGCCCTTCTGCGCGCCGGGAAGTACTACTACCCGCCGACCCTGCCCGCCTCCCGCAACGGATACGAGGCCGCAGGCGTGATCGAGGCCGTCGGCGCCGACGTCACCGACCTCGCCCCCGGCGACCCGGTCCTGGTGGCCGCCGACTTCCACCTGAGCACCCACGGCGTGTACGCGGACCGCGTCGTGCTGCCCGAGACCATGGTCGTGCGCCGCCCCGCCGAGGTCGACGCGGTCACGGCGGCCGCCACCTGGCTCACGTACACCACCGCGTACGGCGCACTCCACCTCACCGCCGGAATGCGCCCCGGCGACCACGTCCTGATCACCGGCGCGTCCAGCGGGGTCGGCACGGCGGCCATCCAGGTGGTCCGCCGCGCGGGCGCCGTCCCCCTGGCCACCACCCGCACCGAGGCCAAGAAGCAGCACCTCCTCGACCTCGGCGCCGAGCACGTCATCGTCACGGACACCGAGAGCGACGTACCGAAGGAGATCAAGCGCGTCACCGCCGGACGTGGTGCCGAGATCGTCCTGGACGGCATCGGCGGCCCCGGCTTCCACACCCTCGGCGAGGCCGCCGCGCCGGGCGGCACCCTGGTCAGCTACGGCTGGCTCGACGGCCGCCCCACGGTCCTCCCCATGAACTGGCCCCTCACGGTCCACGGCTACGCCAACATGGCGGCCTTCCCCACGCCCGACGACCGCCGCCGCGCCGCGAGCTACCTCACCTCGGGCCTCAAGGACGGCACCCTCCGCCCCGAGATAGCCCAGGTCTTCGACGGCCTCGACCGCATGCCGGACGCCCACCGCCTGATGGAGTCCAACACCCACACCGGAAAGATCGTGGTGCGGCCGTAGGGCTACGGCGTCGTCCAGTCCCGCATCGCGGCCTTGCTCGGGAAGTCCGCCACGTCCTTGTCGATCGGAGTCGACGTGTACTGGTGGAAGCGCCACTTGGCGCGGATGCGGGGCTTGCCCGCGGTGACGTAGTCGGCGATCCACAGGCCGTCGCCCGCGTAGGAGGTCGTGTCTCTGTTGAGCCAGAAGTCGCGGTTCGTGTAGAGGACGGTCCGGTGGTGCGGGCGGAGGCGTTTGACCTCCTTGATGAAGCGGTCCTTCTCGGCGTTCGTCGCCGCCGTGTGGTCGCCGGTCCACTCCCAGTCGACGGCCAGGAAGTCGCCCGCCTTCTCCGGGGCCTTGGACACGAAGTACTCGGCCTGGGCGGTGATGTTGCCGGGCCACAGGAAGTGGTAGAAGCCGACGACGCAGCCGCCGTCGCGGGCGAGCTTGGTCTGGGCGGTCAGGCGCGGGTTGATGTAGGAGCGGCCCTCCGTCGCCTTGATGACGACGAAGGACAGGCCATCGGTGGAGAAGGACGACTGGTGGGAACTGACGTCGATGCCGCGCAGCATGCGGTGACCTTTCGGGTGGGGGGAGCGGGGTGCGCGGGGGAGGAGTGGGGGGTGCCCCGCGTCAATGAACGATGAACAGTTGACCGTGCATTGACCGTTCCCAGTGTCAGGCGTTCCCACCCATGGGAAAGGGCCCTCCATGTGGAGGGCCCTTCTCCGAGCCGGTTACGCCGCGGCGCTCAGCACTCGATGATGTTCACCGCGAGCCCGCCCCGCGCCGTCTCCTTGTACTTGACGCTCATGTCGGCGCCGGTCTCCTTCATGGTCTTGATGACCTTGTCGAGGGACACCTTGTGGGAGCCGTCGCCGCGCATCGCCATGCGGGCGGCGGTGACCGCCTTGACCGCGGCCATGCCGTTGCGCTCGATGCACGGGATCTGGACGAGGCCGCCGACCGGGTCGCAGGTCAGGCCCAGGTTGTGCTCCATGCCGATCTCGGCGGCGTTCTCGACCTGCTCGGGGGAGCCGCCGAGGACCTCCGCGAGGGCGCCCGCCGCCATCGAGCAGGCCGAGCCGACCTCGCCCTGGCAGCCGACCTCGGCGCCGGAGATGGAGGCGTTCTCCTTGAAGAGCATGCCGATGGCGCCCGCGGCGAGCAGGAAGCGGACCACGCCCTCCTCGTCGGCGCCGGGCACGAAGTTCATGTAGTAGTGCAGGACCGCGGGGATGATCCCGGCGGCGCCGTTCGTGGGGGCGGTCACGACGCGGCCGCCCGCGGCGTTCTCCTCGTTCACCGCCATCGCGTACAGCGTGATCCACTCCATGGCGCGGGCCCCCGGGTCGCCCTCGGCGCGCAGCTGGCGGGCGGAGTGGGCGGCGCGGCGGCGGACCTTCAGGCCGCCGGGCAGGATGCCCTCGCGGGACATGCCGCGCGAGACGCAGGCCTGCATGACGCGCCAGATGTCGAGGAGGCCCGCGCGGATCTCGTCCTCGGTGCGCCAGGCCTTCTCGTTCTCCAGCATCAGGGCGGAGATGGACAGGCCGGTCTCGGAGGAGAGGCGAAGCAGCTCGTCGCCGGTGCGGAAGGGGTACTTCAGGACGGTGTCGTCCGGCACGATCGGGTTCTCGCCCGCGACCGCGTCCTCGTCGACCACGAAGCCGCCGCCGACCGAGTAGTACGTCTTCTCCAGGACGAGCGCGCCGTCGGTGTCGTACGCGAAGACGGTCATGCCGTTCGCGTGGTACGGCAGGGCCTTGCGGCGGTGCAGGATCAGGTCCTCGTCGAAGTCGAAGTCGATCTCGTGCACGCCGAGGACGTTCAGGCGCCCGGACGTCTTGATCTCCTCGACGCGGTCGTCGGCGCTCTCCACGTTCACCGTGCGCGGCGACTCGCCCTCCAGGCCGAGCAGGACGGCCTTGGGCGTGCCGTGGCCGTGGCCCGTGGCGCCGAGGGAGCCGTACAGCTCCGCCCGTATCGAGGTGGTGTGGGCCAGCAGGCCCTCGTTCTTCAGGCGGCGGGCGAACATCCGCGCCGCCCGCATCGGGCCGACCGTGTGGGAGCTGGACGGGCCGATGCCGATCGAGAACAGGTCGAAGACCGAGATGGCCACGGGTGACTCCTAGCTGGGTTGGTAGACGCCGTTGTCTGCCGGTGGTGCGGTCGGACGGGGTGCCGCCGGCCGCCCGCGTGAGCGGGTGGTGCGACCGCGCGGACAAGGGGTGGGGCACCGCGCTCACTGTCCAGTGTGCGCGGTGCCCCGGTCCTTCGTATGCGACGAAGGGCACAACAAAGTACGAACTAAAGCGTACGAAACTACTTCAGCCCCGGGTACAGGGGGTGCTTCGCGGCCAGAGCGGACACGCGGGCCTTGAGGGACTCGGCGTCGAAGCCCGGCTTCAGGGCCTCGGCGATGATGTCCGCGACCTCGCGGAAGTCCTCGGCCTGGAAGCCGCGGGTGGCCAGGGCCGGGGTGCCGATGCGCAGGCCGGAGGTGACCATCGGCGGGCGCGGGTCGTTCGGGACGGCGTTGCGGTTGACCGTGATGCCGACCTCGTGGAGGCGGTCCTCGGCCTGCTGGCCGTCGAGCTCGCTGTTGCGCAGGTCGACGAGGACCAGGTGCACGTCCGTGCCGCCGGACAGGACGTCCACGCCGACGGCCTTCGCGTCGTCCTGGACCAGGCGCTCGGCCAGGATGCGGGCGCCGTCCAGGGTGCGCTGCTGTCGCTCCTTGAAGTCCTCCGAGGCCGCGACCTTGAAGGACACCGCCTTGGCCGCGATCACGTGCTCCAGGGGGCCGCCCTGGAAGCCCGGGAAGACCGCGGAGTTCAGCTTCTTCGCGAAGTCCTTGTTGCGGGCCAGGATGATGCCGCCGCGCGGGCCGCCGAGCGTCTTGTGCGTGGTGGAGGTGACCACGTCCGCGAACGGCACCGGATTCGGGTGCAGCCCGGCGGCGACGAGCCCGGCGAAGTGCGCCATGTCGACCCACAGGTACGCGCCGACCTCGTCGGCGATCCGGCGGAACTCGGCGAAGTCCAGCTGGCGCGGGTAGGCGGACCAGCCCGCGATGATCACCTTGGGGCGGTTCTCCTTGGCCAGGCGCTCGACCTCGGCCATGTCGACAAGCCCGGCGGCGTCCACGTGGTACGCGACCACGTTGAACTGCTTGCCGGAGAAGTTCAGGCGCATGCCGTGGGTGAGGTGGCCGCCGTGCGCCAGGTCCAGGCCGAGGATCGTGTCGCCGGGCTGGGCGATCGCGAAGAGGGCGGCCTGGTTGGCGGAGGCGCCGGAGTGCGGCTGGACGTTGGCGTACTCGGCGCCGAACAGGTCCTTGACCCGGTCGATCGCGATCTGCTCGGTCACGTCCACGTGCTCGCAGCCGCCGTAGTAGCGGCGGCCGGGGTAGCCCTCGGCGTACTTGTTGGTGAGGACCGTGCCCTGGGCCTCCATGACGGCGACCGGAGCGAAGTTCTCCGACGCGATCATTTCGAGGGTGGACTGCTGGCGGAGGAGCTCGGCGTCGACGGCGGCGGCGACGTCCGGGTCGAGCTCGTGGAGGGGTGTGTTCAGAAGCGACATCGGAAGATCAGTCCTTACGCCGGGGTCAGCTGCCTGCGAAGTCGGTGTACTCGTCGGCGGAGAGCAGGTCGCCCGGCTCCTCCGCGACGCGCACCTTGAACAGCCAGCCGCCCTCGAAGGGGGCCGAGTTCACCAGGGACGGGTCGGCCACGACGTCCTGGTTGGCCGCGACGACCTCGCCGGAGACCGGCGAGTACAGGTCGCTCACGGACTTCGTCGACTCCAGCTCGCCGCAGGTCTCACCTGCGGTCACCGTGTCGCCGACCTCCGGGAGCTGGACGAAGACGACGTCACCGAGCGCGTTGGCCGCGTGCTCCGTGATGCCGACGCTCGCCACGCCGTCCTCGGTGGCCGAAAGCCACTCGTGCTCCTTGCTGTACCGCAGCTGCTGGGGGTTGCTCATGGCGTGAATTCTCCTGTACGCGGGCGCGTGCTGATGAACGCGGCGGTGGGCTGTCTTGGTGAGTGAGACGGGACACGCGGGGCACCGGACGCGCGGGGCGCCCGGAACGTGTCACTTGTGGCGCTTTGTCACTTCTGACGCTTGTAGAACGGCAGCGCCACGACCTCGTACGGCTCGTGGGTGCCGCGGATGTCCACGCCCACGCCCTCGGTGGCGGGCGCGGCGTGCGCCGCGTCGACGTACGCCATCGCGATCGGCTTGCCCAGCGTCGGCGACGGGGCGCCGGAGGTCACCTCGCCGATGACCTGGCCGTCCGCCACCACGGGCATGCCCGCGCGCGGCACCCGGCGGCCCTCGGCGATCAGGCCGACCAGCTTGCGCGGGGGCGCGGCCTCGGCCCGCTCGGCGGCGGCCCGCAGCGCCTCGGCGCCCACGAAGTCGTCCCCGTGCGAGGTCTTCTCGAACTTCACGACCCGGCCGAGACCGGCGTCGAACGGCGTGAGGGCCGTCGTCAGCTCGTGCCCGTACAGCGGCATGCCCGCCTCCAGGCGCAGCGTGTCGCGGCAGGAGAGCCCGCAGGGCACGAGCCCGACGGGGGCGCCCGCCTCCGTGAGCGCCCGCCACAGCTTCTCGGCGTGCTCCGGCGCCACGAACAGCTCGAAGCCGTCCTCGCCCGTGTAGCCGGTGCGCGCGATCAGGGCGGGGACGCCCGCGACGGTGCCGGGCAGGCCCGCGTAGTACTTCAGACCGTCCAGGTCGGCGTCCGTGACCGACTTGAGGATGCCGGGGGACTCGGGACCCTGGACGGCGATCAGGGCGTACGCGTCGCGGTCGTCCCGCACCTCGGCGTCGAAGGAGGCGGCACGCTCGGTGAGGGCGTCCAGGACGACCTGGGCGTTCCCGGCGTTGGCGACGACCATGTACTCGGTCTCCGCGAGCCGGTAGACGATCAGGTCGTCGAGGATGCCGCCGTCGGCCTGACAGATCATGGTGTACCGGGCGCGGCCCACGCCGACGGAGCCGATGTTGCCGACGAGCGCGTAGTTCAGCAGGTCGACGGCGCCGGCGCCGGTGACGGTGATCTCACCCATGTGGGAGAGGTCGAAGAGGCCGGCCTTGGTGCGCACGGCGTTGTGCTCGTCGCGCTCGCTGCCGTACCGCAGCGGCATGTCCCAGCCCGCGAAGTCGGTCATGGTCGCGCCCAGCGAACGGTGCAGGGCGTCGAGGGCAGTCTGGCGTGGGGTAGGGCTCATCAGTACTGGCTCCAGGCATGGCATGACGGGCGAGGTCGTTCCTCCCCATCTGTCATCGAACCTGAGAGGTTCACCACGGCCCGCGCGTACGCCGGGTCATGACTTGCACCTTGGGTGGAGCCGTCCCGCCGCCGGCAGGAGAGGCTCGCTTTTCAGATGTGCCTCGCCCGCGCGGTACGGGGCCTGAGAGATTCAAGGGAGGAACTTGCTCCTTCGGCGTCCGGGGGCGTCGGGGCCCCGCGGAACTCTCCCGCGCGGATTCAAGCGGCCGGTATGGAGTTGGCGCGCACATCATTGCACGCGCCCCCGCTTCACAACAGCCGCAACCGAGGAGTGCCCTCGTGCCGTCTTGGTAGGGCATTACCTTCTCTTTACAGTCGATGGAGAAGTACGGAGAAGCACGAAGAAGCACGAAGAAGTACTCGGCATGAGTGACGTGACCAGCATGGGGAGGCCGATCACGGTGCGCAGGAGCAGTGCTTACGCGACGACCACGGGTGTCGCGCTGCCCGGGGCCGCTCCGGCCGGGGCCGCCGCGCTGCCGCCGCAGCCCGCCGCCCCGCCGCAGGAGGGCCGCGCCCGGGTGAGCCGCGGCCACTTCCCGCGGGCCGTCGTCCGCGACCTGCGGGGCCGGGCCGGGCGCAGCCCGCGCCGCCTGGTCTTCTCCGCGCGCGACGTCGTGGTCGTCTCCGGGCTGCCCGGCAGCGGCAAGTCCACGCTGATGCGGCGTGCGGTCGCGGGGCCGCGGGTGGACTCGCAGGACACCCGCGACCGGTGGGCGGCCCGGATGCCGCGCCGCGTCCCGTACGCGCTCTACCGCCCCCTCGTCCGCCTCGCCCACTACGCGGGCCTGTGGCGGGCGCTGCGCGCGGGCTCCGGTGTCGTCGTGCACGACTGCGGTACGCAGCCGTGGGTGCGGCGGTGGCTCGCCCGCGCGGCCGCCGCGCGTGGGGGCACGCTGCGGCTCGTCCTCCTCGATGTGCCCGCGCCCGTCGCCCTTGCCGGGCAGCGGTCGCGGGGGCGGGGGGTGTCGCGGTACGCCTTCGCGCGGCATCGGCGGGGGGTGGGGCGGTTGCTTCGGGGGGCCGAGCGGGGGGTGCTGCCGCGGGGCTGCGGTTCCGCGGTGCTGCTGGACCGGGAGGCGGCGGGGGTGTTGGGGGGGATCGGGTTCGGGGGGTGAGGCCGGTGCCCTCGCGGGGGCGCCCCAGACC
>NZ_JBHYJH010000268.1:0-8442 GCF_042740445.1 Streptomyces sp. NPDC059003
CGGCGCGGGCAACCTGCTCGGCGGCGAGCAGTCCGGGCACATCGCGGGCGTCGGCTTCGACCTCTACGTACGCATGGTGGGCGAGGCCGTCGCCGACTACCGCAAGTCCCTGGAGAGCGGCGAGATCGAGGAGGAGCCGCCGCTGGAGGTGAAGATCGAGCTGCCGGTCGACGCGCACGTCCCGCACGACTACGCGCCCGGCGAGCGGCTCCGCCTCCAGGCGTACCGGGCGATCGCCTCCGCCAACACGGAGGACGACATCAAGGCGGTGCGCGAGGAGCTCACCGACCGCTACGGCAAGCTGCCGGAGCCGGTCGAGAACCTGCTGCTCGTGGCGGGCCTGCGGATGCTGGCGCGGGCCTGCGGCGTCGGCGAGATCGTGCTTCAGGGCACCAACATCCGCTTCGCGCCGGTGGAGTTGAGGGAGTCCCAGGAGCTCCGCCTGAAGCGGCTCTACCCGGGCTCCGTCATCAAGCCGTCCACCCACCAGGTCCTCGTACCCCGCCCGAAGCCCACGAAGATCGGCGGCAAGCCGCTGGTCGGGCGGGAACTGCTCGGCTGGGTGGGGGAATTCCTGGCGTCGGTCCTCGGGCAGTAGGGCCCGAGGGGCATAGGGCCCGGCGGTGTGCCGCCGGGCCCTGCCGGGCGCTCAGAGGGTGCGCAGGTCCAGGGCGTCGGCCATGGCCCGGTATCCGGTGTCGTTCGGGTGCAGGGCGTCGCCGGTGTCGTAGGCGGGCGCGATGCGGTCCGGGTCGGCGGGGTCGGCGAGGGCGCGGTCCAGGTCGACGACCTCGTCGTACGCGCCGGAGTTGCGGATCCAGTCGTTGACGGCGTCGCGCTTGGCCTCGTTGGCCGGGGTGTCGTAGAACGAGCCCTTGATCGGCGTCAGCGTGGCGCCGACCACCTTGATGCCGCGGGCGTGGGCCTGGCGGATCAGGGAGCGGTGGCCGTCGATGAGCTGGCGCACCGACACCTCGGGGGTGGGGCCGCCCGGGTAGTTCGGGCCGCTCGCGCCGATGTCGTTGATGCCTTCGAGGACGATGACGGTGCCGACGTTCGGCTCGCTCAGGACGTCCTTCTTGAAGCGGACGACGCCCTTCTCCCCGGCCCAGGAGCTGTCGTTGGTGACCTGGTTGCCGCCGATCCCGTGGTTGAGGACGCTGCGGGGCTTCCCGGCGGCGGCGAAGCGCTCGGCCAGCTCGTCGGGGTAGCGGTTGTTCGTGTTGGGGGTGGAGCCGTAGCCGTCGGTGATGGAGTCGCCGAAGGCCACCACCGAGTCCCGGCGCGCGGCCGCCTTGCCGCTGACCTCGACGCCGGTGAGGTAGTACCAGGAGTCGCTGGTCTCCGTGAACGCGGCGCCGTCGCGGTCGGCCGCGTGGTCGCCCTGGGCGCGGTAGCTGGTGGCGGCGGACTGCAGGTGGAAGGTGGCGGGCCCGGTCGGCTCCGCCAGGTACAGCGTGACGCTCAGCGACTCGAGCGCCCGCACCGGGAACGGCACGCTGTCGCTGTACGCGGTGGCGCCCGCCGGGATCGTCAGGGACTCCTTCCCGCCGAAGGAGAGCTCCCGTACCGAACCGTCCTCGACCGCCGCGCCCTTGGCCGTGCGGGCGATCGTCGCGCCGGATATCCGCAGCGGCGTCCTGCCGAACCGGTTGGACAGCTCGATGCGGGCCTTCGTGCCGCCCTTGCTGACGCGGACGACCTGCCGGACGGTCTGCCGCTCGAAGCCCTTCACGGACCAGTTCGGCCCGAAGATCTCGGTCGGGGCCTGGGGCGAGGCCGCCCAACCACCTTGCCAGTCACGGCTCTTGTGCGCGGTGTTCTTGTACGAGGTGTTCTGGTACGTGGTGGAGTCGTGCCCTGCCGCCGCCGCGCCGGAGGGGCCGGTCAGCCCCTGTGCGCCGACGACGGGCAGCGCGGCCAGCGTGGCCGTCGCGAGCAGTGCGGTGCCGGCGCGTCGCGCCGAGCCTTTGGAAGCCTTCCGCCCTGTCCTGTGCATACCGCCCCCAGTTCCCGTGTTCCCGTCCGGATCCTCCGGCGAGGTCACTGCACTCAAGCAGGGTGGGGCTCCGGCTATTCCCGTACGTCCGGGGGCGGGTGGGTGTCAGGAGGTGCAGGCCGCCGCGACGGACAGGCTGTTCTCGTAGAGGTGGTGCCGCGTGATCCGCCCGTCCTCGACGGTAAGGCGCAGCGCGAACGGCCCCTCGAAGGACTTCCCGGTGGCGCGTACGGTGCCGGACAGGTGGCCCATGACGATGGCGTCCTGCCCGGTGACCAGGTACGTGTCCACGCTCGCGCGGGCATCCTCGGCGACGGTGTGGCGCGCCAACTCCTCGGCCTGCTTGGCGCATTCGGCGCCGGTGGGGCGCGGGCGTATCCAGGGGACCACGGGGTTCTCGGCGAGCAGCCAGTCGACGTCGTCGGCGAACAGCTCCGTGAGCCGCGCGGTGTCGCGCGCGGCGGTCGCGGCGAGGAAGGCGTCGACGGTGGCGCGGGTGGCGGCTTCGGTGGCGGCTGCGGTGGCGTTGGCCTCGGTGGTGGTCATGGCTGAGAGCGTGGCACGGCGCCGGGGGACGGGCGATTACGTGAGAGGTAAGGGCCGGTCGTGCCCCCGGTGCGCTGGTGAGGCCTCCGTACGCCGGTCAGTTCCGCCGCTGAATCGATTTATGCTGGTGAAAGCCCTGGACTTGGGGTGAACCGGGGGCGTGCAGGGGATGTGAAGGGGAGGGGTGCGCCGTGCGGCATGGCGCCATGGTCAGGTCCGTATGTCTTCTCGGAGTGCTCGCGGTGGCCGTCTCCGGCTGCACCGGCGACGACGACAAGGACGGCAAGGGAAAGGGCGGGGCCAAGGGCGCGGAGCCCAAGGCCGGTTCGGCGCTCGCCGCCGTCGACTCGCTCACGGTCAAGGGCCGGGCCCCGAAGACCGGTTACGCCCGCACCCGCTTCGGCACCGCCTGGGCCGACACGGACTCCAACGGCTGCGGCACCCGCGACGACATCCTCAAGCGGGACCTGAAGGGCGTGACGTACCGCGACGGGCGCTGCGTGGTCGCGACCGGCAAGCTCGCCGACGACCCGTACAGCGGCGCCGACGTGGCGTTCGCGCGCGGCCGCAGCCAGGTCGACATCGACCACCTGGTCGCGCTCTCCGACGCCTGGCAGAAGGGCGCCTTCCAGTGGGCGCCGAGCAAGCGCATCGCCTTCGCCAACGACCCGCTGAACCTCCTCGCGGTCGCCGCCCGGCCCAACCGCAGCAAGGGCGACGCCGACGCGGCGACCTGGCTGCCGCCGAACAAGCCGTACCGCTGCGCCTATGTGGCCCGTCAGGTCGCGGTGAAGAAGAAGTACGGGGTGTGGGTGACGGCCGCCGAACGCGACGCGATGAAGAAGGTTCTGAACGGCTGCCCGGCGGAGAAGCTGCCCGAGGGCGGCAACCCGACCGAGGCGCCGAAGCGCTTCCACGCCCGCTGATCCGCCGCCCGTCTGCCCGCCGAGCCGGTCCGCCCCCTCTGCCGCGCGTTAAATCGCTGTCCCGACCTGTGCTTCCTCGCTAGCGTGCACCGCATGGACCTGGAGATCACGACCCTCGCCGCGCGCCCCGAACTCATGGGCCCGATGTGGGCCATGGCCGACACGTGGGCGGACTTCGTGGAGCACGACCCCGTCGCGTGGTCGCTGATGGGGCGGATCTCCGTGGACCTGGCGGACTACGTCCTGGTGGCCACGGACGAGCGGGGCGAGGTGGTGGCGCGGGCGTTCAGCGTGCCGTTCGCGCTGCGGGCCGAAGGGCGCGGCGAGCTGCCGGACGGCGGCTGGGACCAGGTCATGCTGTGGGCGTTCTCCGACCTCAGGCACCGCAGGGAGCCGGACACGGTCAGCGCCATCGAGGTCGCCGTCGTGCCGGGACTGCAGGGGCGCGGCGTCTCGGCCCGCATGCTCGCGGCCATGCGGGACAACGCGCGCGCCCGCGGCTTCGCCGAGGTCGTCGCGCCGGTCCGGCCGAGCGCCAAGCACCTCGAACCGGCCACGCCCATCGAGGAGTACGCGTTCCGCACCCGGGACGACGACGGCCTTCCGTACGACCCGTGGCTGCGGGTGCACGTCCGCGCGGGCGGCGTCATCGAGAAGGTGGCGCCGGTGTCCATGACGGTGTCGGGCACGCTGGCGCAGTGGCGAGAGTGGACCGGGCTTCCGTTCGACGGGACCGACGGGGGCGACGGGGTCGACGGGGCTGAGGCGTCCGCCGCCGACGGTCTGGTCGAGGTGCCCGGCGCGCTGGTGCCGGTGCACTGCGCGCCGAGCCGCGGCTATGCGGTGTACGTCGAGCCGAACGTGTGGGTGCGGCACACGCTCTGACCCCCGCGGTCGGCCGGTTGTGACCCGCGGCCAGTTGGTCAGCCGGTCAGCCGGTCAGCTTGTCGAGCTCGTCCTGGTTCTTGGGGTCGTCGAGGTTCTCGAGCTTGTCGAGGTCGAGCACGTCGCCCTTGGGCGCCGTCGCCTTGACCGGCTTGTCGTAGTCCGTGAACGTCAGCGTCTCGGGCTTCTTCGCGGTCTCGTTGACGACCTTCAGGAGATACGGCTTGCCCTCGGTCGCCACGTAGATCGTGTACCGGTCCTTGCCCTCGGACTCGTGCAGCGTGAGCGCGGGCGTGCCGTCGACGGTCGTCTCCTTGCCGCGGCGCGCGGTGGAGTCGACGCCCTTGAACTCCCCGAGGATCGTGTCGAGGTCGCAGAAGACGGCCAGGTCCTTGGCGTCGGAGCTCTTGGCGCTCATCTTGGACCAGCGGTCCGCCATCGTGTCGACCGCCGCCTTCGTGTCCTCCTTGGACTCGCCCTTGGCGTCGGTGCGGATGAACTCCGCGTCCGGCCGCATGTACACGGACGTGCGGTTGCCGATCAGGTCGAGCTGGCCCTGGCCGCCCACGCTCAGCGTGCCGACGCACTCGCCGCGGGTGCTGAGCGCGATGTCCATGTCCACGACGCTGCCCTGGCCGTCGGGCGTGCTGCCCTTGAGGGTGAGCGACTTGGCGCCGGTGGTCGCCTTCACGGACTTCGCCACGATGTCGGGGCCCGACAGGCCGGCGAACGGGGCCTTCGACTCGGTGGCCTTTCCGGTCTTCTTGCCGTCCTTGTCCGAGTCGCCGCCGCACGCCGTCAGCGTGACGGTCGCGGCGGTGGCGATGCAGAGCGCGGCGAAGGCGGTGCGGCGTGAACGGTGGGCGCGCGGCTGTGCGTGCATGAGGTCCCCCCAGGGAAGTTCGTGCGGAGCGCAACCATCAGACCAGAGTCTTGTGAACCGAGTCAACACGGTTCACAGTGAATGGGTAGTCAACGGCCGTGAAGGGGGCTGCTTCGCTCTGGTGAGTAAGCTCGACGCCACACACGGTCAAGGGGAACATCGTGTGCGGGGGTCACGGGATCACGGGGATCGCGGCACTGCGGGATCACGGGATCGCGGGACCACGGGACCACACACGGGGATCGAGCGATGAGGGGCGGCCAGTGACGACCAGCGGGCCTACGGGGCCGGGGGATGACACGACGGAGGCGACCGGTGCGCGGGGGGTGCGCGACACGGCACAAGAGGCACCGGCGGCACCAGCGGCCCAAGCCGCGCGGCCGGCGCGGACGCCGCACGTCGTGCGGCCCAGACGCGCGCCCAAGGCCCCCGACGCCACCGAAGTCACCGCCGCCGGAATCGCCCGCCTCGCCGGAGTCGGCCGCGCCGCCGTCAGCAACTGGCGCCGCCGCCACGCCGACTTCCCCAAGCCCGTCGGCGGCACCGACACCAGCCCCGCCTTCGCGCTCGCCGAAGTCGAACGCTGGCTCCGCGGCCAGGGCAAGCTCTCCGAAGTCCCCCTGCGCGAACGCGTCTGGCAGCAGCTCGCCGGACACCCGGCGGGCCCCGGCACCGCCCTGCTGCACGTGGGCTGCGCCCTGCTCCTCGTACGCGACCGCCACCCCGACTGGCTCGCGGTGAGCGCCGTGTCCGACGCGCGGATGGCGCGGCTGCTCCCGGGCGTCCTCGACGACGTGCTCACCCCGCGCTTCGGCGCCGGGGCCCGCGCCCGCGCCGTCCGGGTCCCGTCGACGCCCGAACTCCTGCCGTCCGTACCGCTGCTGCGCTCCGCCGCCGAGCTAGCCGCCGAGCTCGGCGCGCACAAGGCGTACGAGTTCCTGCTCGGCCGGCACCTGGACGCCAACCCGCGCCAGTACACCCTCACCCCCGCGGGCCCCGCCGCCCTGATGGCCGCGCTCGCCGCGGCCGCCGGGCCCGCCCGCACCGTCCTCGACCCGGCCTGCGGCACCGGCGCCCTGCTGCGCGCCGCCGACCTCCGCCCCGGCCTGCACCTGTACGGGCAGGACAGCGCCCCCGACCTGGCCGCGCTCACCGCCCTGCGCCTGGCCCTCGGCTCCGACGCCGCCGTGCGCGCCGCGGCCGCCGACACCCTGCGCGCCGACGCGCACCCGGACCTCGCGGCGGACGCGGTCCTGTGCCACCCGCCGTTCAACGACCGCAACTGGGGCCACGACGAGCTCGCCTACGACGCCCGCTGGGAGTACGGCCTGCCCGCCCGCACGGAGTCCGAACTCGCCTGGGTGCAGCACGCGTTGGCGCGGCTGCGCGACGGCGGCACCGCCGTGCTCCTGATGCCGCCCGCCGCCGCGTCCCGCCGCTCGGGCCGCCGCATCCGCGCCGACCTGCTGCGCCGCGGCGCCCTGCGCGCCGTGATCGCGCTGCCCGCCGGTGCGGCACCCCCGTACCACCTGCCGCTGCACGTCTGGGTCCTGCGCAGGCCGGGGACCGGGGCGCCCGCCGCCTCCGAAGCGCTGCTCGTCGAGGCCGCCGGAGCCGTCGAGGACGCGTCCGACGGGCGTGACCCGCGCGCCTGGCCCGCCGTGCAGGACGCCGTGCTCGACGCCTTCCGCCGCTTCGAGCGCGACGGCACCCTCGACGAGATCCCCGGGCTCGCCCTGTCCGTGCCGGTCCTCGACCTCCTCGACGACGAGGTCGACCTGGCGCCCGCGCGCCGCCTGCCGCCCCGGGCCGCGGGCGGCGGCGCCGCCGAACTGCGCGACGTACGCGAACGGCTCGGCGCGACCCTGCGCCTGACCGCCGACCTCACGCCGCCGAGCGCCGAACAGGGCGCGCCGGACAGCGCCCGCTGGCCGCTGACCACCGTCGGAGAGCTCGCCCGCGCCGGCGCCCTCACGATCCGCACCTGCACCGGCGACACCGCCCCGCAGGGCGTGCCGGTCCTCACCGACCACGACGTCCTGAACGGCACCGCGCCCACCGCCGCGCCGCCCGCCCACCCCGACGACCCCACCGCGCCCACCGGCCCCCACCACCCCGCCGCGCCCGCCGCGTGCGCGGACCCGCCCGTCCTGACCGCGCCCGGCGACGTCGTGCTCCCCGTGCACGGCGGCACCACCGCCGTCCGCGTCGTCGACGACGCCACCGCGGGCGCCGCCCTCGGCCGCGGCCTCGCCCTGCTGCGCCCCGACCCGGCCGCGCTCGACTGCTGGTTCCTCGCGGGCTTCCTGCGCGGCACCGCCAACAACCGCCAGGCGAGCAGCTACGCCTCCACGTCCGCCCGGCTCGACGTGCGCCGCCTCCAACTGCCGCGCCTGCCCCTGGACCGACAGCGCGGCTACGGCGAACGGTTCCGCGCCCTCGCCGCCTTCGAGGACGCCCTGCGCCACGCGGGCCGCCTCGGCGAACAGCTGGTGCGCGGCATGTACGACGGACTCACGGACGGCACAGTGGCACCGGGGGCGCCGGACTGAGACATACCGCGTGACCAGTACGACAACGGTTCGGTACAACCAGAGTCGGGCCGGCCGAGTCGGCCTATACGCTCAAACGAAACCTCAACTGTCCGTCCTTCAGGCCCCTGGAGCAGCCATGCAAGGCCACGGCTACGCGCCGCCGCCCCCACCGGACCCCGCCGCGGGCTCACCTGTGACGCTGCGCGTGCTGTTCGTGGTGCTCGCGGCCTTGACGTGCGGCTTCCTCGCGTGGGCCGCGATGCTGCGGCTCGCGCTCGTGACGCGCAAGGTGCGGGACTGGGTGCTGTTCGCGGCCGTCGTCGCCATCGAGGTCGTGGCCGTCGTGCTCATCGGGATCGACCAGGGCGAGGAGGAGTTCGCGGCGCCCGGCAACGCGGGCATGACGATCCTCGTCTCCACCGTCGTCCCCGTGATCGCCTACTACCTGACGATGGACATCCGCCACTTCGCGCGCGTCGGCCGGGACCGGCTGCCGTACCAGCAGACGCAGTTCGGCCAGACCCCGTACGCCCAGACCCAGTTCGCCCAGACGCAGTTCGGCGGCTACGCCCCCCAGCCCCAGCCCCCGCAGCCGCAGCCCCCGCAGCCGTCGTACGGCTACCCGGCGCAGCCCGCACCGGCCCCCGCGCCCGCCCCCGCGCCGACCCC
>NZ_JBHYJH010000269.1:0-8377 GCF_042740445.1 Streptomyces sp. NPDC059003
GGCTATTTCTAGCCCGTCCGGCGTTTGAGGACCGGGGTCTGGGGCGCCCCGCGTAGGGATCAGACCGCGATCGCGACCTCCGCGAGGCCGCCCTGTTGGGCGACGACCGTACGGTCAGCGGTGCCCCCCGGCACGAGGGCCCGCACCGTCCACGTGCCCTCGGCCGCGTAGAACCGGAACTGCCCGGTGGCGGAGGTCGGGACCTCCGCGGTGAACTCGCCGGTCGAGTCGAGCAGCCGCACGTAACCGGTGACGGGCTCGCCGTCGCGGGTCACCTGGCCCTGGATCGTGGTCTCACCGGGCTTGATCGTCGAAGCGTCGGGGCCGCCGGCCTTGGCTCCACACATGCGTATCTCCTAGGGAAGGAAGAAGAGGGAAGGTCCGGGCCTGCTACTTGCCCGCGCCGAGCTCGATCGGCACGCCCACGAGGGAGCCGTACTCGGTCCAGGAGCCGTCGTAGTTCTTGACGTTCTCGACGCCGAGCAGCTCGTGCAGGACGAACCAGGTCAGGGCCGAGCGCTCGCCGATGCGGCAGTACGCGATGGTGTCCTTGGCGAGGTCCACCTGCTCGTCCGCGTACAGCTTCTTCAGGTCCTCGTCGGACTTGAAGGTGCCGTCGTCGTTGGCGTTCTTCGACCAGGGGATGTTGCGGGCGCTCGGCACGTGGCCGGGGCGCTGCGACTGCTCCTGGGGCAGGTGGGCCGGGGCGAGCAGCTTGCCGGAGAACTCGTCGGGCGAGCGGACGTCGACCAGGTTCTGGTTGCCGATGGCGGCGACCACGTCGTCGCGGAAGGCGCGGATCGAGGTGTCCTGGGGCTTGGCCTTGTACGACGTCTCGGCGCGCTGCGGCACCTGGGAGCCGTCGACCAGGTCGCGGGAGTCGAGCTCCCACTTCTTGCGGCCGCCGTCGAGGAGCTTCACGTCCTGGTGGCCGTAGAGCTTGAAGTACCAGAAGGCGTACGACGCGAACCAGTTGTTGTTGCCGCCGTAGAGGACGACGGTCGAGTCGTTGGCGATGCCCTTGCCGGAGAGCAGCTTCTCGAAGCCCTCCTGGTCGATGAAGTCGCGGCGGACCGGGTCCTGGAGGTCCTTGGTCCAGTCGATCCGGATCGCGTTCTTGATGTGGTTCTTGTCGTACGCCGAGGTGTCCTCGTCCACCTCGACGATGACGACCTTCGGGTCGTCGATGTGGGCCTCGACCCAGTCGGCGTCTACCAGGACGTCGCTGCGGCTCATGCTTCTTCTCCTCCGGGGCAGGTGCGGCGGGGACGGTGCGGTTCTCGCGGGGCACGTACGGATACGCGGGGAGGCGTCGGCGTACGCGGAGCGGCCGGGTGACCTTCGGCTCGGCCGAGGCGGTCAACGGGCCCGGGGATCACGGGAGTTGGAAGTCCCGCTCAAAGAGTGCGACAGAGCATGGCGGCGACGCGGCACAGGTCCACTGCCCGCCGCTTCGTGAGGTCCGCCTGTCGGTGCATGGGTCCGATCGTAGGGACGCGGAGGCGGCCGTGTCACCGGTGTGTCGGATGGTGAGACGATTTCGTTCAGAATGTGAGCGGGTGGGGGGATTCCGGCCAGCTCGGGGGCACGGGGGGCCGGTGGCGGGCGGGCCCGACCGCTCCTGGCATCTGAGGGGCGGACGCCTCCGTCTCGTACTACGGACAGTCGCGGGGCCGGAGGCGGCGCGCCGGTCCGGTCAGTTGACGAGGCTCACATTCTCGCCCTTGACCGCCACGTCCACGCCGTCCGGCGCCGCCTGCACGGTGTCGAGCCTGATGCCGCCGGGCAGGTCGGTGACCTTCTCCTCGAAGTCCGTGACGTCGCGGACCAGGCCCTCGGGGAGCGGGACGCTGACGCCGAGGACGTCGAGCTTGTCCGGGATCTTGTCGGCGTGCACCTTGATGGCGTCACCCTCGACGGTGACCGTGCCCAGGACGTCCACGGGCTTGGGCAGCTTCGTGCCGCCCTTGCTCACCTCGACCGAGATCTTGATCTTGCCGTCGCCGCCGTCGGAGAGGCCGACGACCTTGCCGGTGGCGCCGAGCGGCAGCTGGACCGGCTCGGCCTGGGCGGACCTGAGCAGCTCGTCGTAGGAGATCCGGGCGACGCCCGCGGCCCGGTCGGCGGTCGCGGAGCTGTAGTCGCTGGAGAAGTCGACGCCGTGCATGGTGGCGCTGAGGTCGGCGACGCGGATGGTGTCGCCGTCGGACTTGGCGTCGTAGTCCTTGATCCCGATCTCCACGTCGTCGAGCTTGCCGCCGAGGAACTGCGTCAGGAACGGGAAGCCCTTGATCGACACGTCGGGCGTGCTGCTGAGCCCCTCCTGCGCCTTCAGCTTCTCGGCCGCCTCGTCCTCCGCGTAGGACACCGCGAACCGGTCGGCCGCGACGAAGAGGCCGCCGAGGACCACGACGACGATCAGGAGGATGCGTATCGCGCGCTTGCTCATGCCTGGTGTTCCCCGTTCCCCCGCCTCACGTGTTCGATGCCGCGAGCCTAAAGGACGGATCCCCGGCCGCGACGTGCGGCCGGGGATCCGTCGAACAACTGTGACGATCGGGGCGTATGCGTACGAGAGGTACGCATGGCGCCTGTCGGTCAGCCGAGGGCGCGTCCCATCAGATACACGGCGGGCGCCGCGGCCGCGAGCGGCAGGGCGACCCCGGCCGTGAAGTGGACGAACCGCGACGGGTAGTCGTAGCTGGCCACGCGGTGCCCGACGACACCGCACACGCCCGCGGCCAGCCCGAGCAGCGCGCCCTTGCTGCCGTAGTCCGTCGTGCCGCCGACCGCGATCCCCGCGCCGGCCGCCGCGAGCAGCGCCACGACGACGGACGCGGGCGTCGGCAGCGGCAGCGCGCGGGCGAGCACGGCCGCCGCGACGGCGAGCGCGCCGACGGTGACCGCCTCGTGCGCGGCGGCGAGGTGCCCGGCCGTGATGATCGCGAGCGCGCTGGACGCGACGGTCGCCATCAGGCCGTACATCCGCTCGTCGGCGCCCGCGCGGCTGCGCAGCTGGAGCACCAGGACGAGCAGCACCCAGACGCCGAGCGTGCCGAGGATGGCCGCCGGTGCCTTGCCCTCGCCGGTGGCGAGCAGCGCGACGTCGGCGACGACACCGCCCAGGAACGCGAGCGCGATGCCCTGCCGGGCGGGCCACATCCCGTTCAGCCGGAACCAGCCGGCGGCGGTCACGGCCTGGAGGATCACCAGCGGCACGAGCAGCGCGTACTGCCCGACCGCGGCACCCGCCGCGAGCAGCAGGCCGAGGACCGCGGTGAGCGCGGCAGGCTGCATCCCCGGCTCGATGATCGGCGACCGCCCCTCGGCCCGGGCCCGCTGCGCGTCGGTGACACGAGCGTTCCCGGTGGTGGTGGCGGGCCCGTAGGAGGGCTCGGGTTCGGGGGCGGGTTCCGGGGTGTACGCCACGGGTGCCGCTCCGTCTGTGGGCGGCTGGTCCGCCCAGAGGGCGGAACGGGCGGGCACAGACCCATCCGACGGTTCCTGGTAGTACGCGGGACCCGGCTGCCCCCCGGACCAGTCGGACGCCGGTGCCTGCGGCGGCAAGTACGCGGTCTCGGTGACGTCCACCGCAGGCACAGGCGGCTGGACCTGCGTCTCCCAGGTCTGCCCCTCCCACTGCTGGGTGTGCCCCTGCTGCTCCGCATAGGGGTCCTGGTAACCCCACTGCTGGGCAGCCGGCGGCTCGGGCTGCGGCGCCTGCTGCTGATACGGGTCATAGGGGTCGTACCCCTGATATCCCTGCTGACCTTGGTACCCGTGGTACCCCTGGTGCGGCTGGTCGCTCAAGTCATCCTCCTGCGAACGGCGGGAGCACCTCGACCGTGCCGCCCTCGGCCAGGCGTACCGTCTCATGCGCGCGCGTGCCCACGGGGTCGCCGTCGACGAGGAACGAGCAGCGGAGCAGGACCCGCTCCAGTTCCCCGGGGTGCCGCGCGCGGGCCGCGCTCAGCGCGTCGGCCAGCGTGGCCTCGGCGTACGGCTCCTCGGCGATGCCCGCGGCGGCCTTGGCCGCGGCCCAGTACCTGATGGTGCCCTTCACCATGCGTCGCCCCTCCTCCCTGTCGTCACACGTCGTTCGGCTCATTCGGCGGTTGCCGACGTCCATGATGCCGTGGCCCACTCGGCGATCCGCGCCAGAAGCGCGTCGTCCGCCGCGTGCTCGGCGTGCCCCATGCCCGGTTCCAGCCACAGCTCCGCGGCGCCGTCCGCGGCGGCGGCCAGCATGCGCGGGTGGTCCAGGGGAAAGTACGGGTCCCGGTCGCCGTGGACGATCAGGAGCGGCGTCGGCGCGAGCAGCGGCACGGCCTCCGTCGGCGACAGCGGCACCGGGTCCCACTCGCGCGCATGGATACGGGTCCGCAGGCCGAGCCGCCCGACGACCCGCCCCGCGGGCCGCGTGACCAGCCAGTGGAGGCGGCGCATGGGCGCCGTGCCGCGGTAGAACCAGCGGGCCGGGGCACTGACCGCCACCACCGCGTCCACCCGCGCTTCCGTGCGCCCCCTGTGCAACGCCGCGTGCCGCAGGACCACCGAGCCGCCCATGGAGAAGCCGACCGTCACCACGCGCGCGTGCCCGAGCGAGCGCGCCCAGGCGACCGCGGCCGCCAGGTCGAGCACCTCGCGGTCGCCGACCGTGGACCGCCCGCCGGACTCCCCGTGCCCCCGGAACGAGAACGTGATCACGGCCGCACGCTGCGCGAAGACCCCCGCCGCCCGCCGCACGTGCGGCCGCGCGCGGTCCCCGGTGAAGCCGTGCGCCAGCACGATCGCGGGCCCGCCGACGGGCCCGGGACCGGGGTCGTACGCGGCGTCGATGCGTACCCCGTCCGCCGTACGGAGAGTGGTACGCAGCGTGGCGCCCCGCTGAACGCGCGTGATCGGAGGCACAGAAGATCGCGCCGTTTGACCTGCCGGACGGGAACTCATGTGGGCTATTCTGCTGCGCAGAGGATCCGGGCAGCGCAGCCCCCGGGTCCTTTCGTGCTTTACGCGGCTTTTGACTTCGTCAACCTTCGTCAACGAAGTCTCAAGAACGGCGAGCACGGACACCTCGCAGGGCGTGGAGGTGTAGGTGTAAACGTACGAAGCAGTACGAGCCGGTACGAAGCAGTACCCACTCCCCCAAGCTCTCAGCTACGTTCGAGCAGGGGGTGCCCCCTCCGCACGGGACCGAGGAGGAACCGACGTAATGGGCGAGCGAAACGTGCACGAAAGTCCGACGACCAGGACGCCGAACCGGGCAGGTGGGGCGCGATGAGCTCGCTGCTGCTCCTGACCAACGCCCTCCAGCCGTCGACGGAGGTGCTCCCCGCCCTCGGCCTGCTCCTGCACAACGTGCGTGTGGCCCCCGCCGAGGGCCCCGCCCTCGTCGACACCCCGGGCGCCGACGTCATCCTCATCGACGGCCGCCGCGACCTGCCGCAGGTCCGCAGCCTGTGCCAGCTGCTCCGCTCCACGGGACCCGGCTGTCCGCTGGTGCTCGTGGTGACGGAGGGCGGCCTCGCCGCGGTCACCGCGGACTGGGGCATCGACGACGTCCTCCTGGACACCGCGGGCCCCGCCGAGGTCGAGGCGCGCCTGCGCCTGGCCATGGGCCGCAAGGAGATCAGCGCCGACGACTCCCCCATGGAGATCCGCAACGGCGACCTCTCCGTGGACGAGGCGACGTACAGCGCGAAGCTGAAGGGCCGGGTCCTCGACCTGACCTTCAAGGAGTTCGAGCTGCTCAAGTACCTCGCGCAGCACCCGGGCCGAGTCTTCACGCGCGCCCAGCTGCTCCAGGAGGTCTGGGGGTACGACTACTTCGGCGGCACGCGGACGGTCGACGTGCACGTGCGCCGCCTGCGGGCCAAGCTCGGCGTCGAGCACGAGTCGCTCATCGGCACCGTGCGGAACGTGGGCTACCGCTTCGTCGTGCCGGAGAAGGTCGACCGCGCCGCCGACGAGGAGAAGGTCAAGGCCGCGACCCCCAGGGCCGATGCCCCCTCCGGGCGCCCCGTCCGCTCTGCCGCGGCCAGGCCCGCTTCCCCGTCCGCTTCCCCGTCCCCGTCCGCGCCCTCGTCCCCGTCGAAGGAAGCCGTCGCACGCCCTGCTCAGGGCTGACTCCATCCGCGTAGACTGCGCGCGTGGCCAAGGTGACGCGGGACGATGTGGCGCGACTGGCGGGTACTTCGACCGCGGTCGTGAGCTACGTCATCAACAACGGACCCCGGCCGGTCGCCCCGGCCACGCGCGAGCGTGTCCTCGCCGCGATCAAGGAACTGGGCTACCGCCCCGACCGGGTCGCCCAGGCCATGGCCTCCCGCCGCACGGACCTCATAGGCATGATCGTGCCGGACGCGCGGCAGCCGTTCTTCGCCGAGATGACGCACGCCGTCGAACAGGCGGCCGTCGAGCGCGGAAAGATGGTCCTCGTCGGCAACGCCGACTACGTCGAGGAGCGTGAGACGCACTACCTCCGCGCCTTCCTCGGCATGCGGGTCTCCGGCCTGATCCTGGTCAGCCACGGCCTGAGCGACCAGGCCGCCGCGGAGATCGACGCCTGGGACGCCCGCGTGGTGCTCCTGCACGAGCGGCCCGAGGGCATCGACGACGTCGCCGTCGTCACCGACGACATCGGCGGCGCCCAGCTCGCCACCCGGCACCTCCTCGAGCACGGCCACGAGTACGTCGCCTGCGTCGGCGGCATGGCCGAGACCCCGACCGTCGGCGACCCCGTCTCCGACCACGTCGAGGGCTGGCGGCGCGCGATGCGCGAGGCCGGGCGTTCGGTGGCGGGCCGGCTCTTCGAGGCCCCCTACAACCGCTACGACGCCTATGAGATCGCCCTCGGCTTCCTCTCCGGGCCCGACCGGCCCACCGCGATCTTCTGCTCCACCGACGACCAGGCCATCGGCGTCCTGCGGGCCGCGCGCGAGCTGCGCATCGACGTGCCCGGCGAGCTGGCCGTGGCCGGCTTCGACGACGTGAAGGAGGCGGGCCTGACGGACCCGCCGCTCACCACGGTCGCCTCCGACCGGCCCGCGATGGCGCGCGCCGCGGTCGACCTGGTCCTGGACGACGGCCTGCGGGTCGCGGGCTCGCGGCGCGAGCGCCTGAAGGTCTTTCCGTCGCGGCTCGTGGTGCGGCGGTCCTGCGGCTGCGGCTGACGCCGCGCCAGCGCGGGCGGGGCTCACGCCGGGGACTTGTCCGGCGGGAACTTATGTGGGGCGAACGCCGTTTTCGGGGGGTTTTCAGGGGCGGCTCAGGGCGTTCTCATGTACGGGGACGACGCTCGGGGACATGACAGAACCCTTCCGCCAGAACGGCGAGCACCCGCAGAACGGCGAGTACCCCGCGCCTCCCGCCTACGCCCCGCACCCGGCGCCCGCGCCCGGGCCCGCGCCCGACAGGCGTCGGGTCAAGCGCCCCGTCGCCCTGCTCGCCGCCGTCGCGCTCGCCGCCGCGGCCGTCGGCGGCGGCACCGCGTACGCCGTACAGTCCCTGACCGGCGGCAACGGCTCCGACGGGGCCAGGAACGTCAACGGCACCAGCGTCTCCGCGGGCAGCAAGGGCACCGTCTCCGGTGTCGCGGAGGCCGTGACCCCCAGCATCGTGGAGATCAACGCCACGACCAACGCGGGCAAGTCCACCGGCTCGGGCGTGATCATCACGTCCGACGGCGAGATCGTCACCAACAACCACGTGATCTCCGGCGCCACGGCCATCTCCGTGCGGACCAGCGACGGCAAGACGTACAGCGCGAAGACCGTCGGTACGGACAGCAAGAAGGATCTGGCGCTGATCAAGCTGGAGGGCGCGTCCGGGCTCCGGGCCGCGAACCTCGGGAACTCCGACGGCGTCAAGGTCGGCGACGAGGTCGTCGCGATCGGCTCGCCCGAGGGCCTGACCGGCACCGTCACCAGCGGCATCATCTCCGCGCTCGACCGGGACGTGACCGTGTCGGCGGATCCCGGCAAGGGGCAGGAGCAGCCGGGTCAGGGGCAGGGGCAGGGGCAGGGCGGTGGGGGCTGGCCGTTCGAGTTCGGGGGGCAGGAGTTCAACGGGGACACCGGGTCTTCGAAGACGACGTACAAGGCGTTGCAGACCGATGCCTCGCTCAATCCCGGGAACTCCGGGGGTGCGCTCATCGACATGAACGGGAATGTCGTCGGGATCAACTCCGCGATGTACTCGCCGAGTTCGGCGGGTTCGTCCGACTCCGGCAGTGTGGGGCTCGGCTTCGCCATTCCCATCAATACGGTGAAGGCGGACTTGGGGGAGCTGCGGTCGGGTGCCAACGGCTGAGCCCTCGCGGGTGGCGCCCCAGACCCGCCCCTTCCCGAAACTAGGGGCTCCGCCCCTAGGACCCCTT